>NZ_JBAHWD010000060.1:0-30651 GCF_037044575.1 Nonomuraea sp. LPB2021202275-12-8
CGCTGGCGGAAAGCACTGAGCGGAGGCCGGGCAGTTATTCGGGGCCCCGACGTCCCACGCAGCAACACGGACAGAATTGACCCGGAAGCCGGATAGCGGTGGCGCGGCGCACCCGAGCGGGCCGGCAAGGGGTTGAGCCGAGATACGAGCAGAAGCGGCCAACGGTCGATCATGTTCGTGACCGCGGAAGTACGGCTGGCCCCGAGTCGTACGGCGGAGCTCGAACCCCCTCGACGTTGCAGCAGGCCTGATGCTCAAGCTCGCCATGCGCTCCTTCGCGCATCACCGTGCCACCGCGATCGCGACCGGCCTGGTCGCGCTCGTCGGCATGTCCCTGGTCACGGGCATGATGAGCCTCCTCGGCACCGGGCTGGCCGACAGCACCGCCGCCGCCGACCGCGCGTTCCTGGTGCCGTTCCCGCTCATCATGGGCGGCTGGACGGTCGCGATCGTGCTGTTCGCCATGGTCTCGACGATCAGCGTCGCGCTCGGCGGCCGGATCGAAGAGATGGCCGACATCCGTCTCATCGGCGCGACCCCTCACCAGGTGCAGTGGATGCTCGGCATGGAGACGGCGGCCCTCACGGCGGTCGCGGCGCCGCCGGGCCTGGCCGGCGGCTACCTCGTCGGATGGCTCGTGACGCGGAGCATCCAGTCCGCGGGGCTCACCGACCCGGCCTCGGGCTTCGCGCCCGGCGTGCTCCTGCCGGTGCTCGGCGTGCTCATCGTGCTGGCCGCGAGCGTGATCGCCGCCTGGCTCGGCAGCCGCGCCCTGGCCCGCCGCAGCCCCGTCGCCGATGCCGCTCCGCCCCCGCGCCGCCGTACGGGGCGGCGTCCGGGCAGCCGGCGCCGCATCACCGCCGCGATCATGATCTGCGCCGGTCTGGCTCATCGGCCGCGGTGCTCGCACTGGACCCCACAGACATCCTCACCACGGCGCTGACCGGTCCCGGCTGCGTTCTCGTCGCCGTCGGCCTGTGCGTGCTCGCCCCGGAGCTGATCACCTTGGTGAACCTCACACTCAGAGCCTTCGGCCGTACGCACGCCGCCGCCTCCTCCCACCTGGCCGCGATCAACCTCTCCGTCGCTCCCGACCGGGTACGCCCCACCGTCACCTTCCTCACCCTCTTCATCGGCATCGCCGCCGGAACGCTCAGCATGCAGGGCATCGAGAACTCCGTCGGCACGACCGACAGCGACGGCCAGGTCCTCGCCTCGGTCAACTACCTCGTCGTCGCCCTGATCGCGGCGTTCATGGCCATCGCCCTCACCAACAACCTCGTCGCCTCCATCACCCAGCGGCGCACCGAGTTCGCGACCATGTCCCTCATCGGCTCAACCGGGGCCCAGACGCATCGCATGCTCGTACAGGAGATGGTCGCGGCCACGGCCGTCAGCATCGTGGCCGGAAGCCTGGGCGCGTTCGCCGCCGTCCTGCCCTTCGCCATCGTCAAGACGGGCAGCGCCCTACCGGCGGCCGCGCCCCTGCCCTACGTAATCCCGGTCATCGCCGGGATCGCCGTCACCCTCGGCGTCTCACATCTCGCAGGCAGGCGCGTCATCCGCGCTGCCCTTGCCGGCTAGTGGCCTGTCTCTGAACGTTGACCCGGTAATGGATCTCGGGTGGTGGACCCGTCACGCTGGCCACCTCTACAACCCGTGGGAGGTGGCCATGGCTCCTCCACCGGAGGTGTTCGTCCGGCCCTTGTCGATCGAAGAGGGTCGCAAAACGCAGCGCATCATCCGGACCGCGAAGGACCCGGTCAAGTTGCGCCGCGCGATCGTGGTGATGATGTCCGGTCAGGGTCAGAGCGTCCCCGGACATCACCTCGTTGATGCAGGTCAGCGACGACTACGTGCGCGATGGCATCCACGCCTTCAACGAGCGGGGTTTCACGCGCTGGACCAACATGGAGCGGGGGCCGGCCACCGGCGATCAGTGAGCAGACGCGCGAGCACATCTGCCTGATCGCCCGGACGGTCCCCGCCGAATGGGGCATCACCGGCCACTCCACCTGAAGCCTGCGCACCTTGTCCGAGCACCTCTTCGCCCGGGGCGTGCTCATCACGAGCAGCCGCCAGCACCTGTCGCGGCTGCGGCTGCTGTTGGGATCGTCCTGCTCGCTGCCGTCATGGGGCTTGAGCAGCAACCGAACGATCAGTGACGTTTAGGAGCCCGGTGGGCCCGTCTTACCGTCACTGGCCGTTCTGGTGCGGGTGGGTTGCCGAGGCCCATCCGGACGGGTGCGGGCGGCGTGGTCAGGGCCTCGTCTTCGTTCACGAGGCTCTCCCTCTTTGGCGAGGTCAACCAGGGGCAGCGCCTGGTCGAGCATATTCCTGTGAGTTCACCCAGTTCAGGGGCGTCGCTGGGTGGTACAGGGGCCGGGGTGGGGGCTGGTCAGCGGAGGCTGTGAGCCACGAGCGCGGCTGCCGGGCTTGACTGGCAGGAGTCTTTGATCAAGCGGTCTGCATGCGAGCCGGTTGCCCTGCCTTCTGTCACTCTGAGTGGTCGTTCGGGGCGTAGCGGTTCCGGGTTCCGCCTGCGTCAGCGGCGACTCGGGTGGTGGTCTTGTCGTGGAAGCCGAGGGCCCTGCGATGTCCGGTGCGGGGGCTTGAGAATGAGTTGGCGGAGCGCTGCTGGTCGGGCGGCGCCAGTGAGGAATTCGGCTACGGCTCGATGGCAAACTTACGGCCATGTCCGCACAAGATCCGCATATCCACCTGCTGCAGGCCGGACGGTCGCTCGCCGAATGTGAGTTCCTGCTTAGGCAGTTCAGCGGCGAAGGGGCGGTCCCTGATCTGATCGCCCAGGCTCGCCACCATTGTGACCAGGCCGAGCAGGGACCGCACGAAAACACCGAGACCGCCGCCACCCTCGCGATCCTGCGTGCGGTGGCCTCGACCTTCGCCCTTCGGCACGTGGCGCTGTCCGACGTATGCTGCGATTTCGACGATGATGACGGAACGCTGCTCAACGGGTTGGGAAAACATGACAGCAAGGGCGTGAGCCGTCCGCTTGCCGAGGAAGCCGTCCTCACCGCAGAGGCGGCCCTTATCGCGGACCCCCACGACGCCCTCATGCCGCTCTACCTGGGCCATGCCCTCACCTGGGTGGGCAACCCGGAAGCCGCAATCGCCGCCTACCAGGAAGCCCTACGCCGCGCACCCGATGATCAATGCGCCCGTTCCGCCCTCTCCTCCCTTCATGCTCCGCCCACCAAAAGGCCTCAGAGCGAGACGCGCCACCCCCGCCACGCCTTCGCGCTACTGCGCAGCGCCTACTGGATCAACAACAACGAATGGGAGGACGCCCTCTTCCTGTTCACCTCCGTCGCTGACGTTCGCACGCACCTGGCGGCCGTCCTCGGCCCCGGCCCCAACATCGGCACCCGATCCCGCTACCTGACCGGTGAAGACCTGGACGATGAGGGTGCGGAGCTGGCCCTGCGCATTTACCGCCCCGGCTGCCCCATTACCAAGTACGACCTGAGCGCCCGTCTCCACGAGAACACCGAGCCCACGTCCATCGACTGGACCGGCGTCCCAGTGGACGAGTTGCTGGAACCGCCTCTCCCACCCGGCCGCCCCCTTCGCCTCCACTCCAGAGTCTGCTTCCACCACGACTGAACCAGAGCCTGGCATGGCGCCGGTTGTGGAAGCAGCCGCCTTCCCCTCGTGCTCTATCGGAGTTTGAACGTTCGGATGGCATCGAGGGTGAGCCCCACGATCGCGGCGGCCAGGCCGAACGCTGTGCCCAGGAGAGGGAGCGCATCGCTGACAGTGAGAGGTGATGTAGGTGAGCGCCTCCCGCCGGGCTGACTCACCCACTGGCTGACGCCAGGTCTCTAACGCGATCTGTCGGCCTTGGCGGGAGGCCTCGTCCGCATCCATCGAACGTGGCGTTGCGACCTCATAGGACCTTAACCAGAGGCGCTTTCTGTCTTGTCCGCGTTGCTAAGCCGGTACGTGCCGCCCTGCCCGTCGGTCAAGATCACAGGACGACAATGCCCTCCATTACACCCGATGACACGGCGATCTTCGAGATCGCCGGCGGAGCCAACACCCACCAGGACCCACACCGCGGCCGTGCTCGACATGGTCGGCCGGGTCCTGGGTAGCGAGCAGTTCCCCACCGGCGCAACCGGGTAGGCAGCGCTGCTGACCTGCTTCTCCAGGATCACCACGGACACGCGCTGCCGAGCGAGCAGCAAGCCCGGCCATCATCCCCCCGGGCCTTGCCACCGACCACCAGACTTCCGTCTGCCTCCTGCCTCCTGCCTCCTGCCTCCTGCCTTCTGCTTACCACGATGAACTCCTCTTCCGGATACGTGACGAGCAGCGTGGCCGGACCGGCGGGAGAATGACTGGAGCGGCGGGCGGATCAGACGGTGACGACGACCTTGCCCCGCGAGTAGCGACCCGACGCGAACTCCGCGAGGGCCTTGGGCGCGTCGTCCAGGGGATAGGTGGCCGCGACCTCGACCGAGAGGGGACCCGCGGTGACGCGCTCGGAGAGGCTCTGGAGCTGCCCCTCGCGTGCCGACATCCGTACGTACACGACGGTGATGCCGCGCTCGAAGCTCTCCGGGCCCATCAACGTGGACAACAGGCGGCCGCCGTCCTTCACCGCATCCGCCGTACCCAGCAGGGCGGGACCACGGTTGACCAGATCCAGCACGACGTCCACTCGGCCACCGGCCAGCCGCTGGGCCTCCTTCACCGGGTCGGTGGAGGTGTAGTCGATGACGTCGTGCGCGCCCAGACCACGTACGTAGTCGGCGTCGGCCGGCGCGGCCGTGGCCAGCACCCGCAGGCCCGCCTGCGCCGCCAGCTGGACCGTGAACGACCCGACGCCCCCGCTGGCCCCGATGATCAGGATCGTCTGGCCCGCCTCGGCCCGCGCCGCCTCCAGAACGCACTCGGAGGTCAGAGAGACCGACGGCAGCGCGGCGCCGCGCACCGCGTCGAGGCCTGCCGGACGCTTGGCCACATGGGGGCCCACGCTCACCTTCGTGTACTCGGCAATGGTGCCCGGGTGGAAATGGGTGTAGGCCACGACCGCGTCGCCGATCTCGTATCCGGTGGCGCCTTCGCCGACGGCCTCCACGACTCCCGCGGCGTCCATGCCCACGATGAAGGGGTGCTCGACGGGCATCATGGCGCGCATCGCGCCGGTCACCAGAGCGGCGTCCAGTGGGTTGAGCCCCGCCGCCTCCACACGCACCAGCAGCTCACCGGGGCCCGGCGAGGGGTCGGGCGCATCGGTCACGACGAGCTGGTCCAACGGGCCGTAGGACGGGGCCACAAGTGCTTTCACGGTCTGTCTCCTCTGCGGTCGGATGCAACGGGGTCCAACCTCGCACGGAGGTTCGCGTGGTGCGCCCGTCCTTCCAGACGGAATGGACTACTCGAAGGAGCAGTCCGATGACGAGAAACGCTCGTTAGGGTGGGCAGCCATGGAAGCTGGTGACTGGTCGGACCCGCGGCAGGTGCTCGGTGCCGCGATTTCCGTACTCGAAATTCCACCGGAGGACACCTCGGAGCAGTTGTCCGCGATTCTTTCCGAACCGCTGCCGCACAGAGCGCTGGCCATCCTCACAGGCGACTGCTCCCGCTCGCCGATGCGCAAGGTCGGCGAGCGCGGCGTCGCCGACCGGATCTCCAGTGCCGAACTCGGCCGGCTGGCGGGCACGGTGGACATCGGTGTGCCGCGCTTCGAGACCGCTTTGGTCGGCGGGGAGAAACGCCCCGTACTGACCGTGGCCTCCGCGCCGCACGGGACCTCCGGTGCGTTGCTGACCATTGTCGTGACCGACGGCATCGAGCCGGCCCCACACACCCAGCAGGTGGTGCAGCAGCTGTGGGACCTCATCTCCCTCCGGCTGTCGGCGTACGCGGCACAAGCTCATCCCGTCCCACTGGCCGGGAACCGGATGGCGGCCCAGGAAAGGGCCCGCGTCATCAGCGAGTTGACGGACGCCCACACGGCCGCGCTGTCCGCGCTGCTGGGCGCGCTGCGCTCACGTACGCTCGACGACGGAGCCGCCCGGCGCGCGGCCACGGACATCGCGGTCTCCGCCCTCCTCGAGCTGCGCGCGGCCGGTGATCTCGACCGGTCCCTCACCGAGGAGACCGCGCACGAGGCGTTCACCCGCCTCGAAGACCGCCTCGCCCCGCTCACCAGGTACAGCGAGGTGGCCCTCGAACTCGTCCCCCCGGAGCCGAGCCGACGGCTGCTTCCCAGCGATATCGCGCATGCCGCGCGCGCTGTCGTACGGGGCGGTGTACTCCTGATGCTGGAGCAGGACGGGATCGGCCGGATCCGTGTCCAGTGGGAACTCACCGATGCCGGGCTGCGCGTCTCGCTCCGGGACGACGGGCCCGGTGCACTCGCGGCGGACGCGCTCACCATGCACCGGCTCGCGGACCGGGCGGCCTCGCTCGGCGGTGAACTGTCCCTGGACGCGGTGCCGGGCTGGGGCACGCACATCTTCGTCGAACTGCCGCTCAGCGTCCAGGAAACGCCGTCGGCCGACGCCCTGCAGAGCCTGAACCCGCGCGAGCTGCAGGTACTGGAGCGGATCACCAAAGGACTCCGCAACCGGAGTATCGCCGAAGAGCTGCAGATCAGCGAGCACACCGTGAAGTATCACGTCCGCAACATCCTGGAGAAGCTAAAGGCCGGTTCGCGCGGCGAGGCCGCCGCCCTCGCCCGCGGGGCGCAGCGCCCCCTGGTGTGACCCGGAGCGACGGCTCCAGGGCGCCGTCTGCGGCCCCGCTGATGAGTTCGGTGGCGTGGGCGTGGCGAAGCTGGTGGATGTCGATCTCCACTTTGACGGCGGCGCAGTGGCTCTGCCGGCGGTGGTGGGCGGCGTCGTAGGACAGGAGCCCGCCCTGGCCGTTGATGGAGGCGCGGAACAGCGGCCCGGCGGTGTAGCCGGCGCGGGCCAGGTAGAGCTTGAGCAGGGCGACGTAACCGCGGTCGTCCAGCAGGACGGTGCGCACGCTGCCGCCCTTACCGTGGATGCGGACGTGTTCGTCGTCCAGGCGCAGATCCAGGTCTTCGACATACAGGCCGCAGACTTCGAAGGCGCGGGCGCCGCACACGTAGGCGGTCTCGAACAGCACCCGGTCGCGCAGCCGGTCCGGCGGCGCCTCCTTGCGCGGCCGCCGCGAGCAAATCACCGCGAAGACCTTGGCCACGTCGCCGGCCGCCGCCGGGCGGGGCAGGTTCTTGGGCACCTTGACGGTGTCGATGCGGTCCATCGGGTTGGCGTCCAGGAGGTCGTGACGGACGGCCCACGTGGTGAAGGAAGCGACGGCGGCGCGCTTGCGCTTGCGGCTGGCCGGCGACAGCTCGGCGAGCTCAGCCAGGAACGCGCGGACCGGCGCGTGCGGACAACGTGCCGATCTCCTCCCCGTGGTGGGCGGCGAAGGCGATCAGATCGCCGCGGTAGGCGCGCCGAGTGTGCGCGGAGGCCCGGCGTTGACCAGATCGGTGAGGAAGTCGTCCAGGCACGCAGCCGCTCCAGATGACGGCTGATCTTCGCGCTCACCTCGGGCGAGCGCACCCCGCGCACCGCGAGATCGAGGTAGCGCTCGATCCACACCCCGAGATCGTCATCGGCCGGGTCGAGTCCTCCGGACAGGCCGACGACCTTTCGTGAAGTGATTTTGCGGCGATCCTGTCCCTCGGCCGAGACGGCCGAGCTTGGGCGTCTGCGCGATCATGCCCCAGGTTACTTCACGGAAGGGTCATTTCCTGAAGTGAATTGGCGCGGCGAGAATCCCTGCTTCCAAGCGAACGGCGAGCCGACTTGCCGCCCCGCGCCACACGGAGGTGCACTTCCCGCCGACCGGGCCGATATCGCGGTCGCCGTGCACGGCTTCGTTTCGCTGACACCACCGCCCGGGCCCACACCACCTACCTGGAGCACGAGCACCGGATGATGGCCGACGGCCTGGCCGAACTGGGCCGCCCGGCCCCGGCCACCTCCGTCAGCTCGTCCTGCAGACCCCGCGCCCGTGGTCGCCCGCATGCTCGGCTACGACGGAGACACCACAACCCGACTCGCCACCGCGGCTAGAAGCCCATGGAGCCGCTACGCCCAGGCCATCACGAACAGTAACCCCTCTAAGGAGATCAGGCAGGAACACAGATCACTCGATCATTGGCCCCTGCCAGTGTGGCACCCGAACAGGTGGCTCACGTCGCCGATCGTCTTGACGACCGCGCGGACTGTTCGGATACATCCTCATCTCGCATCGCCCTTGCTGGCGAATCAGGGCGACGTACGAGGGCCAGCGGGACGGCGCAGGAAGAGCCAGGCCAGCACGGCGCCGGCCAGTACGAGTGTCGCGTTGACCAGGATCGCGGCACTGACCCCTTCCAGTACGGTGCCGCTCCCTGCCATCCCGGCGGTGGTGACCGCGCTCATGATGGGGATGCCCATGGTGATGCCGACCTGCTGGGTCATGGTGGCGAGGCCGGTGGCGAGGCCTTGCTCATTGTCGGGCAGTCCTGAGGTCGCCGCGACCATGAATCCGACGATGGCCAGCATGTTGCCGATGCCGCCGATGAAGGTCGCGATCAGGAGCAGGGCGAGGGAGCCGCGGTCGTCGCCCAGCAGGAACAGGGACGCGGTGGCGGCGGCCTGGATGGTGAACCCGGTGGTGAGGACTGTCCTGATGCTGGTCCTGGCCAGGATTCTGGGCGCCATGACGCCGCCGACGACCGTGCCCAGGCCGAGTACGCCGAAGGCCAGCCCGGTGGCCAGCGCCGAGTAGCCGAGCACGTTCTGCAGGTAGAGGGTCAGCAGGAAGACCAGTGAGGTCTCGGTGAGGAAAGCGATGAGTCCGGCCACGTTCCCCCAGCTCACGGTGGGCCGCTTGAGGACGGGGAGCGGCACCAGGGGTGCGCCGGCCCGCTTCTCCGCGAACCAGAACGCCACCAGCAATACCACTGCGACCGCCAGTGACCCGAGCGTCGTCGGGTCGCTCCAGCCGTGTTCGGCGGCGTTGGTGAGGCCGAAGACCAGCGCGAGGAGACCGCCGGTGACGGTCACGGCGCCCGGCAGATCCATCCGGGTGCGGCGGGCGGGCCGGCTCTCGCTGATCAGATGGGGAGCCGCCACGAGGACGGCCACGGCGACGGGAACGTTGACGAGGAACGCCCAGCGCCAGCTCAGCAGGTCGGTCAGCAGGCCGCCGAGGATCGCTCCCGTGGTGAAACCCGCCGACATGAGCGCGCCGTTGAGCCCGAGCGCCCGCTGACGCAGCGGCCCCTCGGAGAAGGAGGTGGTCAGCAGCGCCAGCCCGGCGGGGGTGACCATGGCGGTCGCGAGCCCTTGGGCGACCCGCGCCACCAGCAGCATCTCCGGGTTGATCGCCAGTCCCCCGACCAGCGAGGACAGGCCGAGCAGCGCCATTCCCGCCAGGAACAGCCGGCGCCGGCCGAACAGATCGGCGACGCGGCCGAACAATAGGGTGAAACCGGCCGCGCACAGCGCGAACGCGGTCGCGATCCACTGGAGGTTGGCCAGCTTGAATCCCAGCCCTTCGCCGATCACCGGCAGGGCCACATTGAGGATGGAGAAGTCGATGGCCAGCATGAACTGGGAACCGAGCAGGAGCACGAGGATGAGCTTCTGCCGTCCGGTCATCGCCGGCTCGGTAGGAGCTCGCTCCTGGAGCATGGTCATGGTCAGCCTTCCTGTTTTTCGGACCCCCTAAAAGTCGGCCCACCTGCGTGGCCGGAACAAGGCTGAACGCCGGAAGGATCGATCAGCCACGGTTATCGACAGGGCTCAGAGGGCGTCGAGGACCCGGTTGGGCCCGCCGAGACCCCTGGTGAACTCATGGGCGATCTGCGCGAAAGCCCGCACCTTGGCCGTCTCGCGGGCACTCGGCCACACGAGCGCGTATTCGATGGGCGGGGCGTCACGGAAGGGAACGAAGGCGAGGCCGGGCTGCATGTAGTAGCGCGCACCCGCGGCGGAGACCGGGGAGACGCCCTTGCCCGCGAGCACGAGCGAGAGCGTGTCCTCCCAGTGGAGGATGGCCTGGCCCTGCGGAATGGGCCTGCCCGTGGGCGTCTGGCGCGGGAAGTGATGCTCTCGCCAGTGGTCCGGGACGGTTCCGCCAACGGTCAGCAGGGTCATCTCGGCCAGGTCCTCCAGGCCGATCGATGCGTGGCGGGCGAAGGAGTGACCGGCGGGCAGGAGCAGCGCCCGGAGCTGGGAGATCAGGACCGGGCCGACTGTCAGGTCGGGCTCGTCGATGGGCAACTCGGTGACTTGGAGGTCGACGCCGCCGGTGCGCAGTGAGCCGTAGGGATCGGACATCGGCACCTGCTGGATTTGCAGCTCGACGCCGGGATTGCGGGCCGAGAAGACATCGGCGGCCTTGAGGATGAGGCTGCTGGTGAACACGCCGGAGAAGCCGACGCGCAGCAAGCCCGTGATGCCGCGCCCCGCCGCCGTCGCCCTGGCGATCTCCTCCTGGATGCGCCGATGGGCCGGCTCGATCCCGTCCCGCAGTTGCTGCCCGATGGCGGTCAGGGCCACTCGGCGGCTGTTGCGTTCGAACAGCTTGACGCCGATGCGACGCTCCAGCTTGGCGACTGTCTGGCTGACCCGGCTCTGCGACACTCCTGCCCGCTCCGCCGTACGCCCGAAGTGCAGCTCCTCGGCCAGGGTCAGGAAGATCTCGATCTCGTGCCGCTCCATGCCTCCACCTCGAACGATGAGTTCTGCGAATGAATCATGTCATATGTCGTTCTTGTTGATACACGTCCTTTTCGTCACGGTGAGACAGCGAACACCGACCGAGGAGGCAACATGATCAACAGGCGGCTGCGCAGGCCGTCGGGGGTCCGCTCGCTTCGGCTTGGCGAGCTGAAGATCAGTTACGTACCCGACGGCGTGGTGCTGCTCAAGCCGCGCGGCTGGCTGCCCGCGGCCACCGAGCGCGACTGGGTGGAGTACGCCGACCATCTCAACGACACCGGCCACCTGGTGGCCGGCATCGGTGCGCTCCTGATCGAGTACGGCAGGCAGGCGCTCCTCATCGACGCGGGGTTCGGTCCGCGCGCCGTACCGGAGAATCCCGATCACCCGCTGATCGGGGCCGTCCACGGGGGCGCCCTGCTGGACAACCTAGACAGGCTCGGGCGCGCGCCCGGCGAGATCCAGGCGGTGGCATTCACCCATCTGCACGCCGACCACCTCGGCTGGGCCTGCGTCAACCCGCCGGTGTTCACCGGCGCCGCCTTCCTGGTGGTCGAGCAGGAGTGGGCGCACCGCCATCTCGCCGACCAGCACGGCGTCACAGACAGGATGCTCACCGTGCTCACGCCACGGCTGCGGCTCGTACCTGACGCGGAGGAAATCTTCCCTGGCGTGCGGGTACGACTCGCCCCCGGCCACACGGCGGGGCACGCCGCGTTCATCATCAGTTCGGGAGGACGGCGGCTGCTCGCGTTCGGCGACGCGCTGCACTCTCCTCTCCAGGTTCGCCACCCGGAGTGGTCGGCGGGCCCCGATCACGATCCTGTTCTCTCGGCCCGCCAGCGCCACTGGCTGCTGGCCGAGCTCCAGCGGCCGGACACTCTCGGCTTCGGCGTGCACTTCGCCGACGTGGTGTTCGGGCGTGTTGAGCAGGACGCCGACGGTGCCGCCTGGCAACCGCAACCGTGAAACACAGAAAGAGCCATTACATGGAATACCGACGACTGGGCGCATCCGGCCTCAAGGTCCCCGCGCTGAGCTTCGGCGCCGGCACCTTCGCCGGCCGAGGCGAGCTGTTCGGCGCGTGGGGCGACACCGATGTTCGGCAGGCCCGCCGCCTGGTGGACATCTGCCTGGAGGCCGGCGTCACCCTGTTCGACAGCGCCGACGTCTATTCGGACGGCGCGTCGGAAGAGGTGCTGGGAGCGGCGATCAAGGGACGTCGCGACGATGTGCTGCTGTCCACCAAGGCAGGCTTGCCGATGGGTGAGGGGCCCGGCGACGCCGGGACGTCCCGCACCCGGCTGATCAAGGCGGTCGAGGACGCACTGCGCCGTCTCGGCACCGATCGCATCGACCTGTTCCAGTTGCACGCGTTCGACGCGGGCACGCCTGTCGAAGAGGTGCTGTCCGCCCTCGACGATCTCGTACGCTCCGGCAAGCTGCGCTACGTAGGCGTCTCCAACTTCTCCGGCTGGCAGCTCATGAAGTCGCTGGCAGTCGCGGAGCGCTACGGCCACCCGCGTTACGTCGCACACCAGGTCTACTACTCGCTCGTGGGCCGAGATTATGAGTGGGAGCTGATGCCTCTCGGCTTGGACCAGGGCGTCGGCGCGCTCGTGTGGAGCCCGCTCGGCTGGGGCAGGCTCACCGGCAAGATCCGCCGGGGCCGGCCGTTGCCTGCTCAGAGCCGCCTGCACCAGACCGCCTCATACGGTCCGCCGGTGGAGGACGAGCACCTGTTCGCCGTGGTCGATGTGCTCGGCGAAATCGCGGATGAGACAGGCAAGACCGTCCCGCAGATCGCACTCAACTGGCTGCTCGGCCGGCCTACCGTCTCGTCGGTCATCATCGGCGCCCGCGACGAGGAGCAGCTTCGCGACAATCTCGGCGCGATCGGCTGGGCTCTCGCCCCCGAACAGGTGGCCCGGCTCGACGCGGCGAGCCTTCGGCCCGCCCCGTACCCCTACTACCCCTACCGGCGGCAAGAGGGCTTCGCCCGGCTCAACCCGCCCATCGCCGGCTGACATCAAGGAGACATGACATGAAACGTCTTTTCGCCGCCCTGGCACTATCTCTGACGGTGGTCGCCGTCCCCAGCGCGGCCACCGCCGCAGACCGTACGTCTTGGATGGGTTCCTGGTCCGCCGCACCCCAGCGGCCGAGCACCGGGTTCGCCCCCAACTGGTCACAGGAGGGATTCGGCGGGCACACCCTGCGGCAGGTGGTCCGCCTCACCGCCGCGGGCACGAAGCTCCGCATCCGGCTGTCCAACCAGTACGGCTCCGCCCCGTTGAAGATCGCCGGAGCCACCATCGCCAGGACCGGCAAGGGCGCCAGTCTGCAAGCGGGATCGGTGCGGCCGTTGAGGTTCGGCGGCGCCCGGTCGGCGACGATCGCGCCGGGCAGTCAGCTCGTCAGCGACGTGGCCCGGCTCCGGGTAGGGCCGCTGGAATCGGTGACGATCACGCTGCGTCTTTCTGAACGGACCGGGCCTGCCACCTTCCACGCGCAGGGATACGCGACCACCTACCGCGCCGGCGGCGATCACCTCGATGACCTCGGTGCCGCGGCGTTCACCGACAAGACCCAGAGCTGGTATTACCTCACCGATGTCGAGGTCTCCGGTGGCGGCACACCTCGCAGGCAGGCAGTCGTGACTCTGGGGGATTCGATCACCGACGGCTTCGGCTCCACCCCGGACGCCGACAACCGCTACCCGGACGAACTGGCCGAGCACCTGCGCGACGCGGGCCGGCCCCGAGCGGTGCTCAACGCCGGGATCGGCGGCAACCGCCTGCTCAACGACTCGGCCTGGTATGGCGGACCGGCCCTGGCCCGGCTCCAGCGGGACGTGCTGTCCAAGCCGGGGGTCGGCACGCTGATCGTCCTGCAGGGCATCAACGACATCGGCTTCGCCGACTGGACCGATCCCACGGCCGCGCCCAATCCCCGGGTTTCGGCCCAGCAGCTCATCACCGCGCACCGCGAGATCATCCGGCGTGCGCACGCCAAGGGCATCAAGGTCATCGGCGCGACGCTGCTGCCGTACAAGGACTCTCAGTACTTCACCGCGCAGGGCGAACAGACCCGCGACGCGCTCAATCAGTGGATCCGGACCTCGCGCGCCTACGATGCCGTGCTCGACTTCGACCGGCACCTGGCCGCTCCGGGCGACGCCGACCAGCTCAACCCGATCTACGACAGCGGCGATCACCTGCACCCGAACGACCAGGGCTATCGGGTTATGGCCGAGGCCGTCGACCTGCCATAACGCGCAGGCGGGCTGGTCCTGCTCCACGCCGTCCCGGGGTGAGCGCAGCAGGAACTCCGGCCTGAACATCCCACAAATGGGTCAAAAGTTTCATTAACCCAAGATCTGTGCTACCTTGCACTAACGGGACTTTCGTCCCGTTAACTGATTAGAGTCGAAGGATACGATCATGGATTTGCAGCTGTCCGACCGCATCGCCCTCGTCACCGGCGCATCCAAGGGGATGGGCTTGGCGATCACCCGTACGCTGCTGCAGGAGGGGGCACGAGTGGTCGCCGTCTCGCGCCGCAGCAGTCCCGAACTCGACGGGCTGTCCGGCCCGAATCTCGTCCATGCAGCGATCGACCTCACCGACCCGGAAGGTCCCGGCCAAGCAGTCGCCCGTGCCGCCGAGGTGTTCGGCGGGCTGGACATCCTGGTCAACAACGCGGGCGGCCCGCCGCCCGGCACGCAGTTGCCCCGCTTCGGGTTCCTGACGCCGACCGACGAGGACTGGCGGGCGATGTTCGAGTTCAACCTGTTCTCGGCCGTCCGCGCGATCAGGGCGGCGATCCCGCTCATGCTCGAGAGAGGCGGCGGCGTGATCGTCAACATCTCCTCAGGGAACGCACGGCGACCGGCCCCGATGAACGTCGACTACAACGCGGCCAAGGCCGGGCTCAACACCCTCACCAAGGCGCTGTCGGAGGAGTACGGCCCCCAGGGCATCCGCGTCAACACCGTCTCCCCCGGCCCTGTCCGCACCGCCTGGTGGACCGAAGCAGGCGGCGCGGCCGACATCATCGCCGCCCAGGCGGGGGCTGACAGGGACGCCGTCATCGACAAGATCGCGCCGGAGATGATGAACCTCACCACCGGCCGCCTCGTCGAGCCGCAGGAGGTCGCGGACGTGGTGGCGCTGCTGGTCTCGCCGCGCTCGGCCAGCACGACCGGCGCCGAGTTCGCCGTGGACTCCGGCTTCCTCAAGGAACTCTGATCCCCGGATGGGACCCCCACCCCGGGGGTCCCATCGCCGTCGCCGACCCCTGGACCAACGTGACCGCCCTCGTCCCTCCAGGCCTGACACAGCGCGGGCCGACCCTCACAGCCGGCCGCCGGAGACGTCTGATCGTGCTCCTGGCGCTGGCGCCCTTCCTCGCCAACGCCGACGCCGGAATCGTCGCGCTGGCGCAGCCCGACCTTCAGCGCGACCTGGCCATGACCGTGACCGGAGTGCACTGGGTGACCAACGTCTACGTGCTGCTCCTCGGCGGACTGCAGATTCCCGGAGGCAGGATCGTGGACATCGTCGGCGCCAGACGGCTGTTCCTCGGCTCTCTCGTCGTGTTCGCCCTGGCGGCCGCCGCCTGCGGCGCCGCATCCTCGGGCGGCATGCTGATCACGGCGCGAGCCGTTCAGGCAGGAGCCGCGGCGGTGCTGGTCCCCGCCGCGATGGCCATGGTGATGACCACCGTCACAACGCCCGCCGAGCGAGCCAGATCGCTGACCCTCTGGGCCACGATCGGGGGCGCGGGCTCGGTGTCCGGTGTGCTACTCGGCGGACTCGTCGTCGACCACCTCGACTGGCGCTGGGCCTTCTACCTCAACCTCCCCATCATCGCGGTTGCGCTGCTGGCCGCCCCCCAGGCTCCTGTCCGCCGACTGCGCGACCAGGGCAGGCGGCATCGACCTGCCCGGCACCCTGACCCTGATCGCCGGACTGTTCACGCTCGTGCACACCCTGGTCAACATCCCCGAACGCGGCTGGAACCAGACCACCTATCTCGCGTTGACCGCGACGCTCCTGCTTGGCGCGTTGTTCCTGATCACCCAGGCCCGCTCCCGGCACCCGCTGTTCCCGATGACCGTCCTGCGCGACCGCGGACTGGTCGCAGGCACCCTCGGCGTGTTGTTCGTCTCAGCGGCCACCGCTCCCGTCGTCTTCATCGGCAGCCTGTACCTCCAGCAGGTCCTCGCATTCAGTCCCCAGACTGCTGGGCTCGCGCTGTTGCCCATGGTGGGTGCGGTCCTGCTGCTCGGCCGCACCTGCCGCCGCCTGCTCACCCGGTACGGCCCGCGCCCGCCGTACCTCGTCGGGTGTGCCCTCATCGCCACCGGCCTTCTCCTGCTCAGCGGCATCGCCCCCGGGACCGGCTACCTCACCGACCTACTCCCGGGCACCGTGCTCATCGGAGCCGGCCTGCCGTTCATCTGGATCACCTGTGAGGCCACGGCGCTGGCCTCGATACTCAGAAAGAGCCTGGGGATCGCGGCGGGCATCGTCCAGTCCGCAGGGCAGATCGGCGCAGCCATGGGACTGGCCGTGGCGGTGACAATCTGCACCGCACACAGTGCGCGCTCCGGGCTCGCGGCCACGATGCCGTCAATCTTCGTGACCGCCGCGATAATGATGATCCCGGCGTTGGTGAACTCCCTGCGCGGCTTCCGCCACGGATCGGCCTCCTCCTCCTGAACATGTCCTCAGCCGCCAACTAGCGACGCGGTCCTGTTCTCGGAAGTGCTGAGCTGGGGTTTCGCCTCTCAGCCATGCATGTTCCCGGAAGCCGTGGTCGTCTCCGCTTCCGAGAACACGATCTTTCTGGACGTCCAATAACTTGCGCAGATCGGCTCAACCTGGGGCTGGGGGCCGCGTTCGGGAGGAGGACGCCGCATCCGGATGTTCCGGCGGAAGCATTATTTCGATCTCGATCCTACGGCTGCAAGGGTGGGAATTCTGGTCGGGTGTAGCTCTTCCTCAGTGAGTGTCTGAGCCGGGCTTTCGTAGTCGTGACTGTTTAGAAGAGGAACCGCCTTCTACTGTGAGTGCAGAGTGTGAGGCGGTGGTGACAGTGGGCTCGTTGCTGGAAGAGCTGGCACGGCGTGAGGCCATGACCCGGCAGCGGATCGAGGAGATCGGCGAGCAGATCACCGCGCTGACGTCACGACTGGAGGACGAGCAGGACCGGTTGTCACGGCTGACGATCACACGGGAGACCGTCGAGGAGATCCTGGGCGAAGCGGCCGGGCTGGTCCGTGAATCCGCGGAAACGGCCGAGATCGCCGGCGGGGGCGTCGATGCGACCGGCGCGGCACCGATACGGCCGCCGGCAATTGGTGTGGTGACGGTGCCGCCGTGGCAGCCGGGCATGAAGGCGGCGATGTTGCCGCGCGCATATCGGGACGCGGTGGAGATCATGGCCGATGCCGGCCGGGCGATGCGGGCCGGGCAGATCGCGGTGGCGATGGGGCTGCCGGATGAGGCCGCCAAGCGGGAAGGGCTGCGCTCGAAGCTGAAGCGCTGGCAGAACGCGGCTGGGCGCGGGAAGAAGGGCCGGGGTTGTTCATGGTGACCAAACCGGTGGCCCGCGAGATGGCCCAGCAGGATGGCGCAGCGTCACGGGACGCAATCGCGTCGTCACCGGGCGGGTGATTGTGGCAGGGCTCTCCCGCCGTCAGGTTCGAAGGAGCCAACCAAATCGTCCCCGCCGAAAGAAGAGCCCTATGCAGGCACCGTACGACACCGGCCTGGCCGCTGACGTCTTTGCGGAGGCGAAGAACACCTTCAACTGGCTCATCGGACAGCTCGCCGACACGGCGTCCGGCATGCTGATCCATGACCGGCTGGAGGAGACGCTCGTAGAGCAGGGCCGCGAACTGCAGCGCCAGCTGCTGCAGGCGCACCTCGATCTGCGGGCGCTACGCGAGCGGCAGCAGGCGCACCACGCTCGCCAAACCCGCCAGCACGCAACGGCTCCAGGGGTGATCGGGTGCGACGGCGTGCCGCGGCCACGGCTGGAGACGGGGCATCGCCGTCTGCTGGCCACGGTGGTCGGGACGGTGACGGTCACCCGGTGCGCCTGGCGCGCCCCAGGGGTGCGCAACGTCTATCCGGCCGACGCCGCCTTGTCGCTGCCGGCGGTGCGGCACTCGGCCGGGCTGGCCAAGCTGGCGGTCATCGAGACGGCGCGCGGCTCGTTCGACGCCGCGCACGCGGCGCTCGTCCCGGCTGGCGGCGGGAGAGAAGGCGGCCCGCAAACGGATGGCGACCCTGGGCGTGGTCTACGACGCCGAGCCGCGCCCCGCCGGCCGCACGATGTGATCGCCGTCCCCGGCGGCGGCCGGGCCGGACGGCGCCTGCCCCGGGCCAAGCCACGCGCGATGCGCAAGTGGCTGTGCGGCTCGGTCGTCGCCGGCCCCGCCGCGGTGATCGCCAGGGTCTTCGACCACGCCGAAGCCCGTGATCCCGGCCATGTCCGTCCCTGGGTCGTGCTCGTCGACGGAGCCCGCCACCAGCTCGATCTGATCACCTACGAGGCCGCCCGCCGCGGTGTCGGCGTCCACATCGTCATCGACTTCGTTCACGTGCTGGAGAAGTTGTGGGCTGCCGCCTGGAGCGTGCAACCTCCCGCGGCGCCGGCCGCCGAGGACTGGGTTGCCGGTCACGCTCTGGCTCTGCTGGCTGGGCACGCCCGCCAGGTCATCACCGCGCTGTCCGGGCAGGCCGCCACCACGTCCGCCCACCGCCGCGAGGGCATCGACGCGTGTATCCGCTACCTCACCAACAACCTTGAGTATCTGCGCTACGACCAGGCGCTGGAGGCGGGATGGCCGATCGCGACCGGCGTGATCGAAGGCGCCTGCCGCCATTTGATCGCAGACAGGTTCGACCTCGCCGGGGCACGCTGGGGCCTGGCCGGAGTCGAAGCCGTCCTGAAACTCCGTGCCCTGATCGCCAACGGTCATCTCGATGAATACTGGCGTTTCCACCTCGCCCGGCAACACGAACGTGTCCACCAGAGCGGCTACCAGGACGGGTACTCCCTCACGGCTTGATCGGTTCAGTCACTGAGGAAGAGCTACACCCAAACAAGTTTCTGAGATCTTCCTCGAAGATCGTTATCAAGGATCCAGACGCCCTCTAAAGAAGGGGAGGGTTCTGCGACCGGGCCCACGCGAAGAGGTCGGCACGCGCCGCGCTCGGGAACCGGGCGTCGCTGTCCGCCAAGCTCTTGATGAGATCCCGAGCGCGGGATTCGGTCATGATCTGAGCCCGGTGAGCGTTGACACGAGCTGAAGAGCGCGGTGTACGCGATACCCCCACGCCCAGGCCAGCACGCGCGGAATGATGCGGGGTGCGGCTCGGTGCTTTGTCACTCTTGGTCGGCAGGCACAGCTGTCTGAGGGGGTTCTGCGCGGCCGGTTTCTTGATCGTCCGAACAGGCCGCCGAGCGGCTGGAAGGATGCTGGGGACACGTTGACCCGAAGACCGGCGGTGGCTGTGCAGGAAGACTATCTCGCCCGATGCGGACGGGCGATCGATGAGCTCAAGGACAGTGACTTCATTCACGTGGAGAAGGCTGAGCTTCGATTGACCACTTTCGATGTGCTCAGAGACCCCGACTGGGTGTTCGGAGACATCGCCGAGCGAACTGGGCTGACCTTAGGGCCTCGCATTCGCGAGTACTTCTTCGCGGCCGACCGAGTGCAAGTGTTCTGGTACAGCAGGAGCGAGCCTGATCTGAGAGGTGAGTTCTGCCTCAATCACTTGCACTGGGCGCTGCTGAGGGGCGAGGTGCCGCAGGACGCTTTCGGAGCGATCAGCAGGGACCCCGTGAAGATGAAGGTGCTTGGTCAGCTTCGCTTTCTGGACCAGGAGCCGATGGCCGGAACGGCCCGGCTCACCGCACTGCGCGTCACACCCGGCGGGGACGACCCGCAGGTGTGGCTCTACGACATGAACCACGAACGCCTCGAGCTGCTCGACCTCGACTACGCGAGCTACCTGGAGAACCTACTGATCACCAAGGGTGCCTACCAGTGGCAGTATCTCTTCGCCGAGGTCGATTTCAAGGAGCTGGAGTTCCACGACACCGCGCGGCACCTGTCCGAAGTGCTGCGCGTGTTTCCGGAGATGTTTCTGGGCCATGACTATGCGCCTTTGCAAGAGCGATTGGAGGCGCGGCTCTGAACGCGTGAGGGCGCGGAGCTTGAGGACAGCTTCGGTGCCGGCCAGGTCATTGGGTCCCTGCAGAAGAGCTGCACCCATTCTGGTCCGGAGAAAGCAGCTCGTCATGGCATGACCGGCGGGCCGGCTTGTTCGGCCAGGCGGTTCAGCGCGTCCTGTCTGGGCAGTTCGGCGCCCCGGCGGTACGCCTCGTGATACCCGTCCGCACCGAGCCGCCGGATCAGTTCGGCGACCAGGGCGCGCAGCTCTGGAGCACCGTCGTCGAACATGCCGCGGATGACCTGGCTCATCCCCAGCGCGGTCGCCGCCCCGCTCGCGTCCCCCTCCAGCGCGAGCACTCCGGCCAGGAGTTCCGCGCCCCAGGCCAGGCCATTGGCGTTGCCATAGGTGAACACCCCGCGCACGGCGCCGGGCAGCAGCGCACGCGCCCGCCCGGCGGCTCCCTCCGCGATCCGGATGGCCAACCGGTGGCCCGCGATCAGGTCCTCGACGATCGGCTCGGGGTAGAGCAGCAGATGAGACAGTGTCTGCATCCGATTCAGAGCCTCGTCGGCACGCTCCAGTTCACCCCGGCGCAGGTGCACCTCGGCGAGGGTGTTCAGGAGGGTGGCGGCCAGCCGTCGCTGGCCTCGTTCGCCGGCCTGGCGCAGTGCCGCCTGGAGATCGCGCAAGGCGCCGTCCAGGTCGCCGCTGCGCATCCGCGCGCGTGCGAGCCTGGTCTTGGTGATGTGCAGGTGTTCCTCGGTGTTGAGCTCGGAGCTGATCACGACCGCACGTTCGAGGATGGCGATGGCGGAGCCGTACTCACCGCGCAAGGAGTGATCTCGGCTGAGCGAGAGCAGGCTCATCACCAGCCCCCAGCGGTCGCCCGCCTCCTCGAAGCCGCGCAGTGCCTCCCGCCGGTTCTGAGCGCCGCTGAGCAGATCGCCCCGCTCGGCGAAGACGAGGTCCCGGGCCCAGTGGGCGCTTGCCCGCACCCACGGATCCGGCGCGAGCAAGGCCTGCTCGACCTGGTGTTCCCTGAATTCCGGGTCACCCACCAGTTGCGACATCCGCAGCAACGGCAGTGCGGGATGGAAGCCCATGGCGCCCGCCATGTCCGGCTCTGGTGAATCCTCCGCGGGCGATCCGGCGACCGGAGCGCCCGCCAGGCCCCGTACGACGCGGAAGGCGGCGCGCGTCGGCTCCGGCAGAGTGTCGCCGAACGCGAGCACCACGGCCAGGAACGTCTCGAACTGGGTGCTCATCCCTCTGATTCCCCAGTACCAGAACATCGCCCTGACGAACCGGGACGCCATCAGCGCGTCCCCGGCGTCCAGGGTCGCTTGCAGGGCGAAGACCACATTGTCGTGCTCGGCGTCGAAAACGGTGATCGCGCGGAGCTGCTCACCGGTGCGCAGCAGCGGCTCGTACTCCTCGGCCAACGCGAGAAAGTAGGCCGCGAAGCCCGCACGGACGTCGTCTCCGGATTTCGCGAGCTGATCGGCAGCGTAGGCGCGGATGGTCTCCAGCATCCGGTAGCGCGGTTCGCCATCGCCGGAGACCTGCACGATGGACTTCTCGACCAGCGACCCGAGCAAGTACACGATCTCCTCGGCGGGCAGCGTCTCGTCCGGGCAGATCGCCTCCAGCGCGTCCACGGCCGCTCCACCGGGGAACATCGACAACCGGCGGGCCAGCA
Organism: Nonomuraea sp. LPB2021202275-12-8; assembly: GCF_037044575.1. NCBI lineage: Bacteria > Bacillati > Actinomycetota > Actinomycetes > Streptosporangiales > Streptosporangiaceae > Nonomuraea > Nonomuraea sp. LPB2021202275-12-8. Next base: position 21,627 of record NZ_JBAHWD010000060.1, read on the forward strand.
CCCGTTCGGGCTCACTCAGCAGATCCCAGCTCCACTCGACCACCGCGAGCAGCGTGCGCTGGCGCGGCAGCGCGGTCCGGCTGCCCGAGGTGAGCAGCCGGAACCGGTCGTCGAGCCGGTACGCGATCTGCTCCGCGCTCATCGAGCGCAGCCTGGCCGCTGCCAGCTCCAGGGCCAGCGGCATCCCGTCCAGCCGCCTGCAGATCTCCACCACGGCGTCCACCGTGGATTCGTCGAGCGCGAAGCCGGACCGGACACCGGTGGCCCGGTCGACGAACAGGCGCACCGCGTCCGCACCGACCGCCTCACCGAGCTCCGGCGACTCCGGCGGCAGTTCGAGCGGGCCGAGATGGCACAACGCTTCCCCGGTGATCGCCAGCGGTTCCCTGCTCGTGGCGAGGATCCGCAGTTGCGGCAGCCGCTGGAGCAGCCGTTCGGCCAGCTCCGCGGCGGCTTCGATCAGATGCTCGCAGTTGTCCAGCAGGAGCACGGTGTCTCCGGCGTCGAGCAGCCCCGCCACCCGGTCGAGCGGGGTGGCCTCCGATACCTGGCCCCCCTGGTACAGGCGGCCGTCGGCGGTACTGAGCGCGCTCAGTACCGCGTCGGTGAGCTGGTCCCGCGCGCTCACACCGGCCAGCGGCACGAACCAAACGCGTCCCCGCTGACGGGCGGAGGCCGCCTCCAGCGACAACCTCGTCTTGCCGGCGCCTCCGGGGCCGACGATGGTGACCAGCCGGGAGGTGGCCATGAGCTTGGCGAGCTGCTCCAGCTCGCCCTTCCGGCCGATGAAGCTCGTCAGCTGGGAGGGGAGGCGGCTGGGCTCGGCCCGCACCGATGGCCGTTCCAGCTCGCCACGGAGCAGGGCGAGATGGACTTCCCGCAGTTCGGGCGAGGGATCGACGCCGAGCTCCTCACTAAGCCTGGCGCGCATCTCCTCATACACCGCCAGCGCGTCCGCCTGCCGGCCGGTCCCGACGAGCGCCCGCATCCGCAGCCCGGCCAGCCGCTCGCTCAACGGCCGCGCGGCCGCGGCTGACTCCAGATCGGCCAGCACCTCGCCGTGCCGGCCCAGCCGTAGCAGCGCCTCGAATCGACCCTCGACGGCCGTGGCCCGCAGATCCTCCCACCGGGCGGCCACGGCGCTGGCGAACGGCGCCTCCAGCACATCGGCCAGCGCCTGCCCCCGCCACCCCTCCAGCGCGTCGGTCAGCAGCGAGGCCGCCGTCTCGGCCGGGCCCGCCGAAAGCTCGCGCCGGCCCTGCCGTACCAGTTCCTCGAACCGGTACGCGTCCACGTCCTCGGCCCGTATCGGCAGCCGGTAACCGCCCGGCACCAGCTCCGGTGCGCCCGCCCCGGCCAGTGCCCGCCGCAACCGGGACACCAGACCCTGCAACGCCCCCGCCGCCTCCGACGGCGGCTCCTCGCCCCACAGGTCCTCGATCAGGGTTCCGACCGGCACCGGCCGGCCCGCTCCCATCGCCAACCTGGCGACCAGCATCCGCAACCGGACGCCGTTGATGTCGATCGGCACCCCGTCATCCGTAGTCACCCGAACCGGGCCCAACACACAAACGCGCACGTGCGTAGCTTTGCAGAGCCGATCCGTCCACTGCGTCACCAGCCTCGCCTCGCGGTCGCCAACCCCCGCCGTGGGGCAGCTCAGCGGCCCATCGGCGCGGTGGCAGCGCCGTGGCAGCGCGGCGTCAGCGGATGACGCGATCGTATGGCCATGGAGAACATCGCAACCGCCCGCCGTCCCCGTACCGTCTCCGCTTCGGAGACCGCGATCCGCCGCCGTCCTCGCACCGTCACCGTCGCAGGCATCCTGCAGGTGCTGTTCGCGCTGGCCTTTCTGATCGCCCCCCTTTCGGGGCTGGTGTACGGCGCGGACGTCCAAGCCGCGGCCGAGACCGAGCTCGCCAGGCAGGGCCTGGCCCCCTCTATCCTGGCCCAGAACAACGTCCACTTCGACGAAGGCGGATACGCACTCGTCCTGCCGGTCGCCACCGCTGCGATCGCCGCGATCCTCGCCTGGCTCAACCTCGCGGGCAGGCGGGCCGGCCGGATCCTGACCTTGGTCGTCCAGCCGATCTTCCTTCTTCTGGACGTTTTCATCCTGACCAGCCAGGCGTCGAAGGCGCAGTACCTCCAAACCATCCTTGGTGACGGCGCCGACGCCCAAGCCGTTCTCGACGCGAGCGAGAGCGTCTACCCCGGCTGGCTGCTCGCCGTCAGCGAGGGCCGCCTGACCTTCACTCCGCTGGTCTCGCTGGTCGTCATCGCCCTGCTCCTGATGCCGTCGGCGCGTGCCTACTTCCGCAAGCCGACGACCGCCTAATAGGTGTCCATCGGTGATGGATGTGGTCGAGTTCGTTGTGCTTGGTGGCGGTCTCGGGAGCGTGATCGCCCCCGCCACCGCCGAGCTCCCGACCTGCTGGACCGTCTGGCGCGGCGCCACCCTGGATCGCCGCCAGGCAGTACGGGTCCGCCCCCCGAGGTGAGGACACCCGTGACAATAGATCTCTTTCCATCAGGAAATGAGCTTGCGGGTGGCACGACCGCCGTAGTTCGGCGATGAGGTCAAGCGAGACGCGGTGAGGCTAGTCTGTACGGGAGCCGGACCCGCGCCGATGTGGCACGAGAGCTCGGGATGAACCGCGAGGCCTTGACGTCGCAGAGCATGGCAAAGGCGGCTTCCGAGCTGAGCCGGTCGTGGTTCTCCCCGGTCGCCTTCACCGGTTCTGCGGTTTCGTGGTTTTGCCGTGGTGGCGGCTCACGCATCTCTCGCACGACGAGCCTCAGGCCGGCGAGGGAGGCGACTTGTCTGAAGCGTCCTAGGATGGGCCGGTATGCGAGTGGCTTGGGTGCTGCTTCTGCTGCTCGCGGGGGGGTGCTCCCAGCGCCGAATCACCTGCCCAGACGCCAGAGGCGTTCGGTGGGTCGTGGCGGCTGACGCACACCTGGAACGGGGCCGGCGAGCATAGGTGGCACTCGATCGCTGCCGTGAGTTCGATCGTTATCTTGGGTTCTTGACATGTTCTCGCACGTCAGAGCTTGATGATCTTGTCAGGCACGTCAGGCATGTTGACCGACCTTGAAGGCACCGGCTCACCACAGGCGCTGCCGGCCACGTCGGCGGCCTTCGCAGCCGGAACCGCTGACCATGCGGAGCCGGTGCACCTTCTTCATTCTTCATTACCTGGTCGTGATCCCACATGTAAGGTCGGCCCAGGGCGCGCGGTTCTGGCCTTGCAGCCAGCCCGTCTCCCTGAGCCGCCTCCCGAACCCGCCGTGCCCATTACTGTGCAACGGGCTCTCCGCAGGCCTCGTTAAGGCTGCGCCTGGTCGTCATCGGCGGGTGGTCCCACGGAGTCGGGATGGCCGCTCCCCGGTACCGGTATCGAGTGGTCTTGATCGACCCGGTATAGAGAAGCGTCGTCTGCCCGTCCTGGGGCCACCCTCGCCACGCACCGTTGCAATATCGGCGGCTCAACCACTTCCAGCAGCAGACGGGCCAGGTGGCGCGGGGTGGTGACGGGCCGCTCCCCTTCGGCTCGGCCTTGGGTGATGTAACGGTAGAGCAGGTTGAGGCTGCCGGTGTAGCCGAACTCTTTGATCTCGCGGAACAACTGCTGGACTGGAACGGCCGGGTCAGTCGCGCGCCGTTTGCGTAGGTGATCGCGGTAGGGGTCGACGAGCGTGGGGCGGTAGCGTGGAGCGCGGCGCAACGCCTCGGGTTCGCGGGTGCGGGCGTAGCACTTGACGGTGTTGAGGGACAGGTTCAGGCGGCGGGCGCATTCCAGGAGGCCGACGCCCTTGTTCAGCAGGTTGTGGATCTGTCGCCAGCGCTCGCGGGTGCTCTGTTCGCGGACCCCGGCGGGCCGGGGCGGGTTGACTGTGGCCCCGCAGGCGCTGTGGGAACGAACCTCGGCGGGTCTTGTCGCAGAGGTTCGCCCAGAGGTGCCACCTGTCGCTGACCTGCACCGCATCCGGCAGGGCACGCCGAATCGCCTCGCCGTAGGCACCTGACCCGTCGCGGCAGACGATCTCGACCCCGGGGTGGGAGCGCAGCCACCTTTCCAGCAGTTCGGCGCCGCGGCCGGGCAGTACGTCGATCCGCTCGCTCGTCTCGGCGTCGATGAGGACGGTGGCATAACGGTGGCGGCGCTTGAGAGCGAAGTCATCGACACCCAGCACGCGCGGAATCCGCAGCGGTGGCAGCGGCAGCCGCATCAGCAACCGCAGCGCCGTGGTCCTCGAGACCTTGGCGGACAGGAACGCCGAGAGCCGGGCGCATCCCCGTGCCGGGCAAAGCAGACGCCGTACCTGGACCGACACCACCACCCGTCGCCCGTCGACCGGGACATCGGTCACCGTCCGGCTGCCGTAGCCGTGCACCCGACCGGTCAGCGCCCCGCACATCGGGCACGGTACCGGCGTGCTGCGAGTACGGGCCATGACCAGAATCTGGCCGCCTTCGTCCTTCACATCCTCGATGACCAGGGCAGACAGCCCCGAAAACACCACACCTGCAAGATCGTCGATCTTCAGCACGACTCAGCCTGGCAGAGGTGACCCAGCGCCACCACCGATTACGGGACAGAGCCGTTATCTAGACAGTCCCTGACCTGGTCGAACACATGCAAGGGCTGAACACCGCGCGGCGCACGGTCCGCTTCACCGTCGGCTGGAAGATCACCGAGACGGACGAGAGCGCGATCGCCAAACTGCCCGCCGACGCCTGGCAGGCGGCCGTGCGCCAGGACGGCCAGGTCCATCCGCACGCGCAGGTCGCCGAGCTGACCGGGCTGGACGAACGCGCTGCCGCCTGGGGGGTTCGGTTGCTGGTCCGCCGCGTCAAGCCCTCGGCCCGCGACGCCCGCCAACTCACCGACCTGGAGAAGCAGACCGGCTGGAAATACGCCATCATCGCCACCAACCTCGGACCGCGCGGCCTGCGCGGCGTCGGCGGCAGCCATCAGCTCGCCTTCATAGACGCCGTCCACCGTGATCACGCCGAGGTCGAGGACCGGGTGCGCACCAACAAGGCGATGGGCCTGCGCAACTTGCCTTCCAAGACGTGGAACGTCAACGTCGGCTGGATCCTGGCCTGCAACATCGCCGCCGACCTCGATGCCTGGACCCGCCTGCTCGGCCTCCACGACGATGCTGAGCTGGCACGCGCCGAACCCCAGACCCTACGCTACTGCCTGTGGCACCTGCCCGCCCGGCTCATCTCCCACGCGCGACAGCGCATTCTGAAGATCAGCGCCACATGGCCGTGGAGCGGGGCGTTCCTGACTTGCTGGCAGCGCCTGTGCGCTCTGCCTGCACCCATCTGACCAGCGCGGACGCCTCCCGCCGATCCCAGAGAGGAGTGACCCGGTCCCATCGCGGCCCGTGGAACCGCCGTCCGCCCGAGCGTCTCGGGTAGGCCGCCGTGCCACTCGCCCGAGATGAACGGGACGATCAGGCGGAAATCTCCATCAGCCGAAACCGATCAGGAGGGACGACCACCTCGTGAGTCATCGAGGCCGACCAGGAACTACGCACCCGGCATAACCGGCCTCCAACCTGCGAGTTCACTCGCAAAACGCGACTTCGTGTCGCACCAAGATCATCTCAATGTGGCTTTTGGGCTTATGTGGGCTGACCCCCATCGACGCCCTCATGACCCAGGCCGCCGGGGCCATCCGCTTCTCGCCCGGCGCCCGCGCCTACTACGACAAGCTCAGAGCCCGCGGCGCTGAATACAACAGCGCCCTGCGCCAGCTCTCCAACCGGCTCGTCGGCATCCTGCATGGCTGTCTCAAAACCGGCACCGTCGCTGAACTGGGCTGTAGTCCGTCAGCGATCCGCCGCAACAGCTTGACCGGCACCGGCGTCTACTACTTGTTCGACGTCCACGGCAGAGCCACCAACCGGTGAGCCCGCCCCAAGACCGGGAAGCTGACACTCCTGCCCAAGATATTTTCGTGGACCGCTGACTATTCCGGTGTTTCTTCGGACAGCCACTGCAGCAACGGTACAGTGAGGCCGACTTTGACGCGGTCCATGACCACCATTGTCGTGAAACGGCGGATGTTGGGATTCTCGAACATCGTCCTCGACGTGAACGCCTCATAGTCGGACATATCTCGCGCATGCAGGACGATGACGAAATCGAAAGAGCCGGTCACGTAGTAGCACTGCTGGACGATCTCATCCGCGCGCATCCGCGCTCGGAACTCGTCGATCACGTCCCTTCGCTCGCGTTCAAGCTCCACGCCGACAACGAACGTCAGGGGCAGGCCGACTGACTTGGGGTTGAGGATCGCGACTTCCTTGGCGATGATCCCGGCCTTGCGTAGCCGGCTTATGCGGCGGGAAACGGCGGCCCCGGACAGGCCGATCTCCGCGCCGATGTCCTCGGCGGTGGAGCGGCCGTCATGCTGCAGGCGGCGGAGGATGAGCGCGTCCAGGGAGTCATGCCTCTCGTTCATGATCGCATCCTATCGGTCTATGGTGCGCCTCAGACGCGCCAAATCAGCATATCGCGCGCGCAGTCCGCGTGATCATTCCTCAATGCGCGCCCGGTCTGCATCATTAGTCGATACTGTTTTCGACCAAGGAGGATCGATGCCCACAGCCCCTCGCGAATACTTCGTTAACGCCAATCGATCAGCAATCAGTCAACATGATCGCGCCCTGTTGGGCATGCCTGCGGCACAGGATGTGTCCGCCGAGCGCGCGGCATTGGGTGATGCGCCGCCCACCAGTTTGCTCGGCCTCTCGAGGCTCAAAGACCTCGTCGCTGTAGGTGAGGTCAGGCTCAAGGACGAGTCCGACCGATTCGGCCTCGGCAGCTTCAAGGCGCTTGGCGGCTCGTATGCGGTCGTGATGATGCTACGGACTCTCATCTCGGCGGACCTCTGCCGCCCCGTCACGGTCGATGATCTCATCCGAGACCCGGTCGTACGGTCCGCGGCTGCGAGCAAAACGATCACGTGCGCATCCGCCGGCAATCACGGACTCTCCGTGGTGGCAGGCGCGAAGAAATTCGGCGCTCAATCGGTGGTCTGGTTGTCGAATGACGTGCCCGATACATTCGCCGTCCGCCTGGAACGTCTCGGCGCGGTAGTGCGTCGCGCGGGCAGCGACTACCGCGAGAGTGAGGAAGCTGCGCGTAGCGCAGCCAGAGTGCACGGCTGGCATCTTCTCGCTGACAGCTCATGGGCGGGATACACGCGCTGGCCTCTCGAAGTCATGCGCGGCTACACAACCCTGGCCGTTGAGGCGGCTGCCCAGTGGGAACGATCCAATGTTTCGCGGCCCTCTCATGTATTCGTCCAGGCGGGCGTCGGTGGACTTGCCGCATCAGTCGCCGCCTATTTGCGGGACCGCTGGGGCGAGGACTTCTGTTTCGTGGTCGTCGAACCGGTACGAGCAGCGTGCCTGCTTGCGAGCGCCAAGGTCGGCGAACCCACGCGCGTCGAGGGTGGTCTCACCGATCTCGGTCGCTTGGACTGTCCGGACCCGTCACTTCTGGCGTTCGAGCAACTCGGTCATTTGGCAGATGTCTTCATGACGATCACCGACGACGACGCAGCGGCCGCTGCCACTTTCCTCAAACCCGAGATCTCATTGTCGGCCTGCGGTGCCGCTGGTGCCGCAGGCCTCATGGTCAGCGCATCCGACCCGGAGCTGGCACATGCGACAGCACTCGATTCCTCATCGCGCGTCCTCCTGATCGGAACGGAGCGTGCTCTGTAATGGCCGCCGTTTCACCCACATTCGCGTCCCCACGAAAGGACAATGCCATGACAGCGTCGAGTAAACAGTTTTCCCGCGGTCTGAGCGTGTGGGGAGCGATCGGGATTTCCATCGCACTCATGGCACCCAGCATGGCCGTCAACATCAATCCGCAAGGTCCCGCAGGGATCGTAGGCCGGGCAACGCCGCTCGCATTCACGCTGGCCACCGCCGGAATCCTGTTCATCGCTTTCGTCTTCGTGAAGCTCTCCTCCCGATTCCAGCACGCCGGCTCCGTGTACGGTTACGTAGGTGCCACACTCGGACCGCGCAGCGGTGTAGTAAGCGGTTGGGCGATGACCGGCGCGTACGTGGGATTCGCCACGACGAAGTTGCAGCATGACTGAACGGACGATTCCATCTGCGGCCTTGCGACTCGCGGTAGCGCAGCTGGCTCCCACGCCAGGAGACATCGACGCAAACGTTGTCGCCGCCGCCACTGCCGTCCGCCAAGCCTCGGAGACCGGGACCGACCTCGTACTGTTCCCCGAGCTGTTCCTCCCAGGCTACGACCTCAAGACCATCGAGAAGGACCCCGCGGTGACCATGACCGAGGACGACCCTCGCATGCAGCCACTTGTCGACGTGGCACGCGACACGTCGACGGCCGTTGTGATCAGCGCCGCGCTGCGCGTCGGCTCGGCCAGGCAACTGACCGCAATCGTCATCGACCGCTCCGGCAGGGTCACGCACTATGCCAAGCGACATCTGTGGGGTGATGAACGCCGCCTGTTCGAGCCTGGCGACGAAGTGGTCATGCTGTCGCTTGACGGGTGGTCACTCGGCCTCGGCATCTGTTACGAGGTGGTCCGTCCTGACTTCGTGCGATGCCTCGCGGCCCAAGGTATGCACGCTTTCCTGGCTCCCAGCGCGTTCGTCGAGCCCGCCGGATTGCGCGACAGCCGGATCTTTCACGCCGCGCGCGCTCGCGAGAACGCTATCTACACGGTCTTCGCCGACATGCCCAACTCTCCAGGTACGGCCTTCACCGGCGCGAGCGCCGTCTTCAGCCCAACCGGGGACGTCGTCGAGGAACTCGGCTCATCCGAGATCGCGATGCTGCATGCGATGCTTGACCCGAATGCCCCAGGTCGTGAGTCGACATTCCTTCTTGAACCATTCGACCCCAGCCTCCCACTCTCACACAACCTGAGGGAGCGACCCCTGTGACCCTCGACCGTGACGCCGTCGTACGCCTTTTCCCCCTGCTTGATGAGCTGCGAACCAGGCAGAG
>NZ_JBAHWD010000061.1:0-20222 GCF_037044575.1 Nonomuraea sp. LPB2021202275-12-8
CCTCCGCTATGCGACCTGGCAGAAATCGGGATCGATCGTCGAGACGCGAGGGTGAGACACGCATCGCCCCCCGCTACACGCTGCCCTCCCGCACCGCGATCCCTACGGCAAGGGCCTTGTCGGTGGCCGCTGCGATCATGCTGCTCACATGGCCAAGGAAGGACTGACAGGTGCGGCAGGAACCAGGTGCTCCGGTAACCGATCGCGACACTCCGGCCGTGCGCGCTCGTGACCAGAAGGTCCAGGTCCGGCTGAGCGTGGCGACGGATCCCGCCACACCGCCGGAGATCCTCCAGGCCATGGCGGCAGACCCTTCCCGCACGGTCAGGCGCGCCCTGGCGGCTCGAACGAACGCACCGGGTCAGGTGCTGCGCGAACTCGCCCGGGACCCGGATCCGAGGACCCGCCAGATCCTTGCCGAGAATCCCGCCTGCCCGCCTGACGTTCTGGTTGCCCTGGTAGAAGATGCTCACTGGTCGGTCCGGTGGTCACTGCCGGACCGTCCGGCCGCCGATATCGAGGTCCACCGCGCCATCTGCCGGTCCACCGACGAGGTCCTGCGCCGATTGCTCGCCGAGAGGGGCGGGCTGGACGAGGAGACGAACACGAAACTCGTCGCGGACCCCTCTCCCCATGTTCGAGCGGGCCTGGCGGCGCACACCGATGCCCCGGACATCCTCGCCGTTCTGATAGCCGACGCCGACCCCAAGGTCCGCACCGGTGCGACCGAGAACCCGCTCACCACCACGACCCAGCATCGCCTGCTCGCACGAGACAGATCCGCCGCCGTCCGTGCAGCCGCGGTGAGGTCGGAACAACTCCCTTATGACGAGTTACAACGCCTTGCCCACGATCGCTCGGTCAACGTGCGATGGTGGCTGGCCACATGGCCCACGACACCGGACCCCGTCTTGCGCGTTCTCGCTGCAGACTCCCATCGCGACGTGGTGACCCAGGCTGAGGCGAGACTCAAGAAGAGCACGTAGCCGGTTCAAGCGCGCCGGACGATGCGGCCATCGGAGGAGGAGATGGCGTTGCTCGACCTCATCTGGATTTCGTGTCTCGCAACGGGAGACACGAAACCCAGTCCTGTCGCTATGCCGACTGCCGCCAGTAAGTGATCATCGAGTTGCGACGCCCCCTGGCATGCGCCATCTCGGCTGTCTAGCGTTGCTTGAGGCGGAGCGCTTCCTTGCGGGCCTCGGCCTGGATGGACCGCTCGCGCTCCAGCCACGCCGGATTCTCCGCCTTCAGCGCATCGATCTCCGTGGTAGTGATCGGTTCGGTGATCCCGCCTCTGGCCAGGCCGGAAATGGAGATGCCGAGCTTCGCGGCGACGACCTGCTTGGGGTGCGGGCCGTTGCGGCGCAGGTCAGCGAGCCAGGCGGGTGGCGACGACTGCAACTCGTTCAGCTCGTCCCTGGAGACGACACCCGCCTGGAACTCGGCGGGAGTAGCCGAGAGAAGCACACCCAGCTTCTTGGCCGCGGTCTCGGGCTTCATCGTCTGGATGGTCTTCGGTTTGGGCGAGGTCATGGCGTCGAGCGTAGCCAGTCGGAACGGGTTCCCCTGCCATCGGTACCCTGAGCGAGTGACTGATGGAGAGACCGGCAAGGTGTTCCGGCTGGCGTACGTGCCCGGGGTGACACCCGCGAAATGGGTCAACATCTGGACCGAGCGGATGCCCAGCGTGCCGGTCACCCTGATCGCGGTCCCCGCCGCCGAGGTGGTGGGACTCCTGCGGGACGGCGGCGCCGACGCCGGATTCGTCCGGCTCCCGGTCGACCGGGACGGGCTCAGCGTGATCCCTCTCTACGTGGAGACCACGGTGGCCGTGGCGCCCAAGGACCACGCGGTGGCCGCCACCGACGAGGTGGCCACCGCCGATCTGACCGACGACGAGGTGTTCCATCCTCTGGACGACACCATCGAGTGGGCGATCCGGCCCGGGCTGCCCGCGTTCACCCGCCCGGCCACAACGGCGGACGCGGTCGAGCTGGTAGCGGCCGGCAGTGGGCTTCTCCTGGTCCCGCAGTCGCTGGCACGCCTCTACGACCGCAGGGATCTCACCTACCGGCCGGTGCCGGACGCGCCGCAGTCTCAGGTCGCGCTGGCCTGGCCCACGGACGCGACCACTGACCTGGTGGAAGATTTCATCGGCATCGTCCGCGGCCGGACAGTGAACAGCTCACGGGGCCGTACCCCCGCCTCCCCTGCGGAGAAACCGGCACAGCGGCAGGCACAGAGACCCGCGCAGAAAGGCACCGACCGCCGTGCCGTGCCGACCGGCCGAAAAAGGAAGGGCAACCGACCCCGGTGACCCGAACCTCCGGCTCGGACCCCGCCACCGGCCAGGCAACGTTTGCGCAGGTGGGCGGTACTGGTTCCGAACCAGTGACCCCTCACTTGTAAGGAGCCAAGATCTCTCCGAACCAGCCCGTGACCTGTGGACCGACCATGCACGGCTCCCACCTATCGGTTCTGTTCGACCTGGCCTAATGGCACGCTTATGGCACGGTGATCATGCTCTCTGCCCCGTGTCCTCAGCCGTCTGGATCACCGCTTCGGGACTGATCCCGACGCCGGATGGCACGGGAATGGCACGGCGATCACGTATCCGCCCAGAGTGTCGGCAGCGCCTACCGTTTCATCGCCCTGTACCGCTTGAGGAGTGCTGTGATCTTGTCGTGGTCACGCGCGCCGTTCAGTTCGTCTAGCAGGTCGTCAGGGCAAAGCTCGTAGAGATTGCCCCACCAGCGACGCGTCTTGTTGTCCCAGATCCGGTAGCCGCCGGGAACGCCTCTGGCGACGTAGCGCCTCCTACCCATAGTTCGTTACCCTGCAGCCCGCCTGTTCAGATGGTCAAGCGTCGATGATCAGCCACCGCGCACAGTGAGCCAGGGTGAGGAACGAACCCTGGATCGTCGATCGCCCCCGAGCACGTACGGCGTCTAGCCATGCAATGGCGATCGTAGGGCTGCATCTGTGGCGGCGCGGCAACCCCGGTCGGCGCGTTCGGTTGGTACGGCGGGGCCGGCGTGCGGTGCCCGGCCCGGTGTCCCGCCGCCGTCCGGGACCGGCCCCCAGGCCGCACGCCCGGACGGCGGGCGGGCGGAGGGCCCGGGGGTACGGCGGCGCGCCACGCCGCCGCTTGATTCCTAAAAGAACAACTCGGCAAGTCGGCTGACAGGCTGAGATGAACTGCCACGTATCCGGATCCACAACGAGCGGATGCTTCGTATGAAATCTAGATGTACCTCCGGCCTCGGCCAGGCATAATCGGGGATGCACATTGACGACGAAGTCAACGGAGACATTCAATGGACCAAAATACTGAACTCTACGGAATTCGGCCCGCACTCGGCGACTATAACCACTTCAATCTCGAAGTAGATTTCGATACCACTAAAAGCATAAAACTGGAAGATCTAGCATCAGCCGTAGACTCATATTTATCGAACCTTGACCCAGCGCAACCAAAAGTCGAAACTATTTACGAAGATCTAATGCGTGCCGAGATATATATCAACGACGTCCCCGGACTATCCTGGGATGAGAACATCTATCTAGCTATATACCTCACAAAGACCGGTGAACTGCATTTTTCCACCGCAACCACCTCCATCTCGCCTGAAACCACCAGAGGACAACGTCATTACTTTGCGGCTATATTTGCCAAGTATGATTTCCAGCTTATTGGACTAGACGGCACCAAAGGTGAATCAGTGATATCTGATATCGACACGCCCGTAAAGGGGTGGGAGCTAAGTGCACGCATTCTAGATACGCACATCACAGTCCACGAACTCGCCGATCGCAGGAACTCCATTGCGCTAGCCTCTCTATTTCCCAAGAGTACACTTTCGAGTCCTTCTACCATCCTTCAAATGATCAGAATGGGAGGCGCGGAGAACCTAATCGGCGAGGTCGAGTCAGCGGTCCTTGAGGTTAAATCTTCACCCTACGAGATGAAGAAAGACAAGCAATGGCAATGCGAACTGGCAGAGGATGTGGCCAGGTTCGCCAACTCCGAGAACGGCGGACTACTCGTGATTGGAATTCAAACCAAGAAAGTCAAGGGGCAGGACAGACTGGAAAGAGTTGTCCCAATACCCCGAGACGAAAGCCGTTGCGCCAAATACCATCAAGTTCTAGATTCTCGCATCCACCCTCCCGTCAGAGACCTAGACATCTATAGCACCATTCACAACGCCGGAGAAATTCTCACAATATTGGTTCCACCTCAGCCCGAGACCGCAAAGCCGTATCTAGTGCAAGGAGCTTACTTGGATGGAAAATACGAAAAGGGAGTGATTTCTATAGTGCGGAGGAGGGATGAACATTCGATACCCATAACTGCAAGAGAGATCCATGCCATGCTAGCAGCAGGTAGAGCCCTACTGCAGAGAGGATCTATGCCACACTTTACTGACCGCACAGAACATTAGAAGCGGTTCTTTTTGCCCGATATTAGGTCGCCCGCCCTAACCACCTATTCAATCGAGCAAGTCTGGTCGGTGGCTGGTGAGGGCTCTGCGGGCGGTCACGAATCGCTCGTGGAACTGTTCGGCGAGGGCTTCTCGTCGGTAGCGCTGCCGTAGGACCGCGGTCAAGGTCTGCGGCGCGGTTGACGAGGTCGGTGAGGGATCGCCGGTCGAAGTCGAATGCGGCCATGCCTGCCTCGACGGCTGCGTCGAGGTCGCCCCGCCGGGCGTGGACGATGCCGAGGTCTATATATGCGTCAGCCACGCGCATAGGGGCGTTGGAGGTGCCATCTGGGCGGGTGTGCATCTGGATGGTTTCGCGGGCGTGTTCTTCGGCGCGGTCGTCGTCGGCAAGCCAGGTGTCAGGTGGCGGCGTAGAAGATCCATTTGGCGTGGTCGAACACGAAGTGGTGGTCCGGGTGGTCGGGCATGGGCAGGCTGCCGAGTACTTCGGCTCCGCGGGTCAGGGCGCGGTCGGCTTCGCCGCGGTCACCAATGCGGGCCAGGCCGCGAGCTTCCTGCAAGGTGAGTTGCACCATGGCGCTGCTGGTGCCGGCCACAGCCTGGCCATCCGGGCGGCGGTCACGACATCCTCGTAACGGCCTTCGACCAGGGCGAACCACGCGGACATCTCGTGCACCCAGCCCACCAGTTCCCCGTGCCCGACCTGGCGGCCCATCTCGAAAGCGGTCCGTCGCGCGGTCTCAGCCTCCTCCCGCTCCCCCAGGTCGTAGTGCACGCATCCGAGCAGGGCGGTCAGCCACCCGGTGATCACCAGCAATTCGCGGTGCTGGGCAAGGGTGAGCCGCCCGGCGAGTAGATGGTTGATCTGGGCAAGGCGCTTCTGCGTACGGTCGCGTAGCGTGCTTGCGGGTACGACCGGATAGGCGCGGCACAGCAGGTCGACGGCTTCGGCGAGCGCCTCCAGCGTTCCTGTTCCGACGTCGGATGCCTGGAGTTGCTGGGCGAGTTCCATGGTCCCGTAGAGCTCGGCCTCGGCGCGCAGGGCGTCCACCGGCATCACGTGGGCCTCGATGAGGCGGCTGCCCGTCTGCCTGTTCTGGGTGAACCCGAGTGCTTCCGGTTCCAGGCCGGTCAGTTGGGTGAGTGCCAGCCGGTAGGGGGTGCGGGGCCATCGGACCTCACCGGCCTCCCAGCGCCGGACCCGTTCCTCATCACATGCCAGTCGCTCGGCGACACCGATCGGGGTGGCGTTGATCTGCTCCGCCATCTGCCAGCGGGACAGACGCTGCTCGTTGCGCCAGGCGCGTAGCCGCACGTTCGGGATGTAGTCGGGCATCTGCGGGTCTTCCTCCCGGCTGGGGGCTCGAAAGGGGAGATGAGGGGTCCGTTCGGGGGTGCTGCTCTGACGCGGTTGCCGGTGGACTTGTCATCAATCAACCACGGTACGTCACGCGGCCTCCCGCCACAGGGAACGCCGGATGAACGAGGAGATGGCGACGGTGATCCGGCCTGATGAGAAGAGCGAGACATTGCCCTGCCCGGCTTGCCGGGGGCGCGGGATCAAGCTGTGTGATTCGCGCCGTGCGCTTCTCATCGGCGATCACGACAGAGATGAGATCTCAAGCAGGGAGCGGGAGTGTCTCGACTGCCTCGGAAGCGGCCGGGCCGAAAGGAACGGGAGATGAATTCGATCATGATTGCGGCAACGGCCATCTTCGTGCGCAACGAAGAAGAGAGCAACATGCTCATCGTGTTGCGTGACCGGCTCACGCCCCTCGGCGTGAACGCCGAGTTGCGGGACAACAACAGTGCCCTCATGGTGCATCGATCTGAGCGGGGGCTGCCGGTGTGGGTGTTCGTCGGGTACGGCGGGGCCTACTACTCCTGGCAGAACGCCGAAAAGCGCCACCCGACGAGCGATCCGGAGGGCGCGGCGAACGTCCTGGCCGAGTACGTCGCCAGGTGATGACGGGCGCGGCGAGGCAGGTGGCTCCCGGCCGGAGGGGACGGGCGCTCATCCACTCCTGCTTCGTCGTGCCTCCGCTCTCGGCAGGCAGGTTCGGCGGACTCTCCACGCCGCCACCCCACCCCCCGGGGTTCGTCCGTCGGCCTGCCTGCCGAGTTCGTACGGCTTTCGCTTGTTCCATCCGCGTGGACAGGCGGCGGCGCACCGGATACGCTCAAACTTAGTAAAACAACTTGTCGGGTGCTGGACGGTCATGATGTCACTAGAGTCCGTGCCACCGAAGTATGCGCAGCTTGTGCATACTCTTCAGCGGCGTATCGAGTCGGGGGACTACCCGCCGGGCACACTGTTGCCCAGCGAAGCCCAGCTCATCCATGAGTTCAGCGTCTCCCGCCCCACCGTGGTGGCCGCTCTGCGCGTGCTGCGTGAGCAAGGCTGGATCGAATCCCAGCAGGGCAAAGGGCGTTTCGTCCGTGGCCGGCCCGCGCGAACCTCGCACGAGCAGAACCGACCCGGACAGGCGTATCTGACCACGCCGGAGACCGAGTTTACGGGCGAGGCCCTCGAAGTAGGGACAGTGGCCGTACCGAATCGTGTCGGCGCGCTGCTGGGCCTGGAGCCCAAGAGCAAGGCATTCGTGCGTCGGCGGTTGATCACCCGCGACGGTGAACCGACCGACCTGGTAGCGCTGTGGGTTCCCCTGGAGCTGTCTGAAGGGACGGATCTCACCAGCGGTGAGCCGTTGCGACAGGGCTTCCGCGAGCATCTCCAGGCGCGCAAGGGCGTCCGCTTCGATCACATCGTCGAGCAGATCACCGCACGCATGCCCTCGGCCGACGAGGCCAAGCGACTGGCCATGCCCAAGAACATCCCGCTCCTGGCCGTCTTCGGCGCGGTCCGCGACGCTGCTGGCCAGCCTCTTGCCGTCATCGAGGTCTTGTTGCCCGCCGACCGGCATGAGCTAGAGGACGCCTACCCCGTCTCCTAGCAGCCGGGCACTTCCAGTGCCCTCTCCGGGGGTGCCGTGCAGATCGCGGGATCCTCCTTATAGACGTGATTGGTGCGCTCTCCGGACATGGTGGAGATGCCAAGGATCGCCAGGCCGAGCACGATGAGTCCGTAGACCCAGGTGCCCGCCCTATTGTGCAGCCGGATGGCGACCACAAGACCAACGGCGGGTGCGCCGCCCCCAAGCGCGATCGCCGCATAGACCAATGCCTGGGCAAGGTCGCCGTTTCTCGATGGGGCTCCCGCGAAGGCCAAGCCGTAGTAGAGGGCCGCCCACCCCAGGGACAGCGTGCCGAAGAACCAGATGATGCCAAGCAGGGCGAGTCCCGTGCCACCTCGCGAACGACTGCGTTCCGGCTCCATGAGTTGCAAGTATTCGTCCTGGATTGTCCGGGAAGCGGCTCGGCAACTTCACGATCTCGCAGCGAAATTCCTCTTAGGCACTTGACCTACCAAGTTTGAGCGGCCTAATCTCAGAGCATCACTTGATAGGTCAAGTGACAGTCATCCAAGAAAGGGGCCATTATGGCTCTGCAAGGCCCCATCCCCGTCACCTTCGCCATGGTCTTCCCGCACGGCTGCTACATCGTCGGCCAGGTCGAGCCCGTCAAGGACTTCGACGCCTCGACCAACGGCCGCTTCGTGCAGTCCCGCGACAAGCAGACCAGTGAGCTGGTCTGGCAGGTCGCGGTCCTGGACGGCGACCCGGCCCTCAAGCCTGCCCAGAAGACGGTGGCGGTCAAGATCCTCGCCCCGGTCCAGCCGGTGCCGCCGCAGCCGATGCCGGGACTTCCGTTCACGCCCGTCGAGTTCGACGGCATCTCGGTCACGCCGTACGTCAACGGCAACGGCCGCCTCGCCTACTCCATCAAGGTCCGCGAAATGCGGGCTCCCCACCAGACCACCGCCCCGGCCAAGGCCGGAAAGGACGCCGCCTGATGACCCGTCGCCGTACCCCGCGCACCAGCGTGATCCGGCTGACCACCGGCCACGCCGCCCGCACCCTCCACCACCCGTCCGTCCGCCGTGAGCCCGTCCTGGCGCTCGACTTCGGCGCCACCTCTGTCCTGGTCACCACCGGTGGCCCCGTGACGGTGGAGGACCTGGAGTTCGCCCGCCAGCTCGCCCGCGAGGCCCACCGCTTCGCCCGCTCCCTGGAGCGCAGCTTCTACGGCCTGCCCGACGGACGCGGGATGGCGGCGTGAGCGAGCACCGGCCCTACACCTACGTCACCTTGTCCCTGCGACCCGACGCCGACCCGCACGTCGGAGTCTCCTTCCACACCCCTCGCCTGAAGGTCAGCGCCGGGCTGCTGGTCAGCACTCCGCGCCCGTACCTGGAGTTCAGCTCCCATGAGGCCGACGTGCACATCTCCACCACCGGAGCCGGGCCGGTCACCGACGCCGACCTGAACATCGCCCACGAGCTCTTCAACGCCGCCGCTCGCTACCTGGCCGACTGCGAGTGCCTGCACGCCGAACAGCCGGCCAAGGACGCCACCGACACGGCGGCCTGACACCTGAGGCGGGGCCGCTGGAAGCGGCAACTTCCGGCGGCCCCTCGGTTCTCCCACGACTCGCTCCATCACGAGAGGTTCCCAGCTTATGTTCAAGCGGCTGCCTGGCGACGAGGCGCGCAACCTCGTCTCCACCACGCCCGACACGGCCGTCGTCTTCCGCCCGGCCGTCGTCAAGACTCCCGCCGCCCTCACCATCGTCATCCTGGCCTGGCGCATGCTCACCGGGCTCGTCCGAACGATCTGGCGGCATCCGGTCGCGGTCGCCGTACCGGTTGCCCTCGGCGGCCTGTGGGCCTGGCATGGATGGCCCCTCGCGACATCCACACTCGGCCTCGTCGTCCTGGCCCTGGCCTCCTGGGCCTTCCTCGCTCGCGACTCCTTCCGCCGTCTCGTCGGCTGGCCGCTGCTGGCCTGGTGGCGGCTGATGTGGGTCTACCGCCGACACTGGCAAGCCGTCATGGACGTCTCCGGCCTGGCCAAGCGTGTCAGCGGGCGCGTCTACATGCCTCGGCTGATGCGCGTCACCTGCGATGGCTGGGCCGACCGGATAAGCGTCCGCATGCTCGACGGCCAAGCGGTCAAGGACTGGTCCGACCGCATCGACAACCTCGCTCAGGGCTTCGGCGCCACCTCCTGCCGGATCGCGCTCGTCAAGGGGGGCCGGCTACTGCTGACCTTCCCGCGTAGCGACCCCCTCGCCGCACCCATGCCAGCACTTCCCATCCCAGACGAACCAACGGTCGGGCCGGTCGAGATCGGCAAGCAAGAGGACGGCAAGCCGCTACGGCTCAAGGTCCACGGCACCCACATCCTCATCGCAGGCGCGACCGGAGCAGGCAAAGGCTCATTCCTCTGGGACACGATCCGCGGCTTGCTCCCCGCCATGCGGGCGGGCCTGGTCCAGATATGGGCGCTCGATCCCAAGCTGATGGAGCTGTCCTACGGGCGGGAGCTGTTCCAAAGCCGCTACGCCGCTCATCCTTCCGACTGCGCCGACCTGCTCGACGAGGCCGTCAGCGTCATGCAGAAGCGCGCGACCCGCTTCGCCGGTATCCAGCGTTCCCACGTCCCGACGATCGAGGACCCGTTCGTCCTGGTGCTCGTCGACGAAGTGGCGTTCCTGACCGCCTACCAACCCGACAAGCAGCTACGGCACCGCATCTCCGCCGCCCTGGCCACCCTCGCCACCCAAGGCCGCTCGGTCGGCGTCGGCGTCATGGCCGCACTCCAAGACCCACGCAAAGAGGTCATGAACATCCGCAACCTCTTCCCCGACAAGATCGCCCTCCGCCTCGACGAGTCCGAACAGGCCGACATGGTGCTTGGTGACGGCGCACGCGACCGGGGAGCACTCGCCGACCGCATCTCACCCATCCCCGAACTCGGCGCAGGTGTCGCCT
Organism: Nonomuraea sp. LPB2021202275-12-8; assembly: GCF_037044575.1. Classification (NCBI taxonomy): domain Bacteria; kingdom Bacillati; phylum Actinomycetota; class Actinomycetes; order Streptosporangiales; family Streptosporangiaceae; genus Nonomuraea; species Nonomuraea sp. LPB2021202275-12-8. The sequence goes on from NZ_JBAHWD010000061.1 coordinate 10,342, forward strand.
ACATGCGCCTGGAAACCTCACCCGATCCCATCCGGGTCCGCGCCGCCTACGTCTCCGACACCGACATTCGCGACATGGTCACCCTCTTCACGGAGCATCAGGAGGCTGCATGACCAGGATCGCTCTAGGCAACCGCCACGAGGTGGTAGCAGCGAAAGCACGTGCGTTCGTCCGGTCTGATCTCACCAGAATCCACCCGATACAGACCTGGCTCGATCTCCACGCTGATCGCTTCCGCGCCCATGGCGCCCCGCACCTGATTGATCTGAGTCTCCGCTCCAGGTGCCGCAGCGTCGAGAAGCACCATCGGCCCACCAACGTCCATGATCGGCCCCTGCTCCCAAGTAACATCGCGCAGCTCCGACACCGCCTGCTCCACGTCGCAACCGGGATCGGCATAGACCCACTGCACAAAGATTCTCAGCCGCTTGAAGTACGTGGTCCGCGCAGGCTCATCCCAGAGAACCAAGGCCCGCTCACCTGCACCGAACCGGATTACTCCAAGATCGTCAACCGCGCATGCCGAGTTGTAGTCGTCACCGTTCGCACCGGTCCACTCGTTCAACGCCTGCTCAGCCACGAGTGCCAACGGCCCGCCAGAGGACTCTACCCAGATCTGCACAACCCGCCCCTCTCGCGCGTGACTGTGGTGATGAGATCACACACCGCCGCCGCCCTCAAGCCGACGCGGGGAGGCCACCGATGACCAGACTCGCCCACTTCCTCGACGGCCTTCGCTGCGCTGCCTGCCTCACCCTGAACGTTCTCTGGCTCGACCCGGTCCGCGCCATGGTCGAGTGCCGCGCGTGCGGCCAGACCGCGCTCATTGCCTGCGACATCGACGAAGGGAGGACCACATGACCCATGTGCATGACCGCGCTCTTCCCCGGGCCATCCGTCAGGCCATGCCGATGGCCCGCGAAGTTCTGGAAGAAGTCGCCAAGCAGCACGGCGTCTGCATCCGGCCCATCCCGCTCAAGCGACTCGACATCCTCACCGGCAAGTCAGAGATCATCGACGTGCCGTGCGGCGCCACCCTGGACAGCAAGTGCCCGCCGTGCGCCAGACGCAACCGTCAGCTCCGCATGGCCCAGTGCCGCGAGGGCTGGCACCTCGACGCCGAACCCACCATCACGCCCGACGAGGCCAACCAGGAACAGCGCTCGCTGGTGGAGCTCCGCGCCGACGTCCAAGCCCAGCACGACGCCACAGAAAAGGCCGGCGACGACACCACCGACCTGGACGCGCTCATCACCGGCCTCGACGAGGAGATCAACGCCGCTGGGATGCGCGGCAACGTCCTGGGCCGGACCACCGTCAAGCGCTCCCGCTCCACCAAGCGGCGACAGGACGCACCCGACCTGCCCAAGCGCAAGATGGCCCACACCACTCTCGGACGCACCTTCCACGGCGCGGACGGCAAGACATATCGACCGTCCCTGTTCGTCACGCTCACCCTGCCCGGCTACGGCAAGATTCGCGACGGCGCACCGGTCGATCCGTCCGCCTACGACTACCGGCGTGCCTCTCGGGACGCGCTGCACTTCTCCAAGCTCGTTGATCGCTTCGTGCAGAACCTGCGCCGCGTCGCAGGCTACGACGTGCAGTACTTCGCCTCCGTGGAGCCTCAGAAACGCCTCGCACCCCACCTGCACATGGCCATCCGTGGAACGCTCCCACGCGCGGAGATCAAGCAGATAGCCGCCGCCACCTATCACCAGGTCTGGTGGCCACAGGCCGACGAAGTCATCTTCGACGGCGATCACCTGCCTGCCTGGCAGGACGGCACCGGCTACCTCGACCAGGCAACCGGCGAAGTCCTGCCCACCTGGGACGAAGCCCTCGACACCCTCGACGAGGACGCCGACCCCCTCCATGTCATCCGCTTCGGCGAACAAGTCGATGTCCAAGGCGTCCTCGCCGGAACGCCCGACGCCGACCAGTGCATCCGCTACCTGTCCAAGTACCTCACCAAGTCCCTCGGCGATGCCCTCGACAGCGGCCAGGCCCAGCGCGAGCACGCCGCTCGCATGCTGGATGCCCTGCGCTACGAGCCCTGCTCACCCACCTGCCCGAACTGGCTGCGCTACGGCGTCCAGCCCAAGGGCGCCAAACCCGGCATGATCCCCGGCCACTGCCGTGGCAAGGCCCACAAGCCCGAACACCTCGGCTACGCCGGACGCCGCGTCCTGGTCTCCCGCAAGTGGAGCAACAAGACCCTCGCCGAACACAAGCAGGATCGCCGCACCTGGGTCCTGCAAGCCCTCGGCCAGACCGACGAGCCCACCGACCCACACCGGTACGTCTGGCGACCGGTCCCAGCCGGAGACGCCAACGTGCCACCGCTCGCCGTCCGGCTCCTCCGCTCCGTCCATGAACGCCAACGCTGGCGAGCCCACCTCCGCCAGCTGGAGGCCAGAGCATCCGGACAAGATCTTTCGGCAACCGAGGACGAAAGGCGGGCGGCCTGATGGCGAACAAGCCAGGCAAGCGGCGCTTCGGCAGCATCCGCCAACTCCCGTCCGGCCGATTCCAGATCCGCTACCCCGGCCCTGACGGCAAGCTCCGCATGGGTGAGACCACCTACGCCCGCGAGCGCGACGCCGAAAAGGCGCTCTCGCTGACCGAGGCCAAGCTGATCACCGGCGATTGGACCGATCCACAGCGTGCCAAGGTCAAGCTCGGCGACTACGCGGACAAGTGGATCACCGAGCGGACGAACCTCCGGCCTCGTACCGTCGAGATCTACAGGGGACTGCTCAAGCGCTACATCAGCCCCCACCTGGGCGGCGTGCCCGTCGGCAAGCTGGACACGGCTGCGATCCGCGAGTGGCGCGTCCTGCTTCTCGGCAACGGTGTCGGCCAGTCCGAGGTCGCCAAGGCGTACCGCTTCCTGCGGGCCGTGCTCATGACGGCGGCGGACGACCAGATCATCCCCCGCAACCCATGCCGTATCAGGGGTGCCGGCGAGGAGAAGCCGGAGGAGCGGCCGGTCCTCACCATGGCGAAGGTGTTCGAACTGGCCGACCTGATGCCCGTACGCCTGCGCGCCCTGGTCCTCCTCGCCACCTTCGCCAGCCTGCGTTGGGGCGAAGTTGCGGCCCTGCGGCGGATGGACCTGAACCTCGCCGCCCGGACTGTCAGCGTTCGGCAACAGCATGTCGAACTCGACACCGGCGAACTCCTCGTCGGCCCGCCCAAGTCCCGCGCGGGTGTCCGTACGGTCGCCATCCCAGAAGCGATCATCCCGGCGCTCCGCGATCACCTCGACCAGTTCACCGACCCAGAAGCCGACGCGCTGATCTTCACCGGCTCACGAGGCGGCACCCTTCGCCGCAGCAACTTCCGGCGCGCGGCCAAGTGGGACGTGAGCACCAAGAAGATCGGCTTTCCGGGCCTCCACTTTCACGATCTTCGACACACCGGCAACACGATCGCCGCCAGCTCCGGCGCGAGCCTCAAAGACCTGATGCAGCGGATGGGACACGACTCCGTCCGCGCCGCACTGATCTACCAGCACAGCACCGCAGAGGCCGACCGCAAGATCGCCGATGCCATGAACGACAAGATCAACCAGAGCAACCCAGACGACGAAGATGGATCTTCAGACGTGCCCGCCCGCCTGAGCTAATGGCACGTTAATGGCACGAAGCCCCGTTTCCTTGATCGGAGACGGGGCTGTTTTCGCAGGTGGGCGGTACTGGTTTCGAACCAGTGACCCCTCGCTTGTAAGTCAACTCGGACAGTAGCGAAACTGCGGCCATTCATGCTCTGACCTGCGATTTCCGTCCGAGCGTGTCCTGGCAGATCCACGGGTGGCCGGGGCGATTGTCACCCAGATGGTCACCCAAAACTGTGGCCACGACTGCGCATCGTCGCCACCGCCCGCGCTCCAGGTTCGGTGGGCTCTCTGTCCTCGATCCTGAGTACCGGCCCACCCGCTACTCCAGTGACACTTCGTGATCCTGAGGGGCCGAGGTCACATGGCGACGGCCACAGCGTAATCATTCGGAGTTTGTCAAGACAACCAAAGATCGTGCGGTGGCCGCGAGCCACAGCGTAGACCCTGACGGCTGGATGGTCCTCTTCAACGAGCTGATGGCCCGGATCGCCGGCCGGTTCGGCCGCGTCGAACCACGCTGTCGCCGCACCGCCGCCTATGTGCGCGGGTTGCTGGCCGATATCTACCGCAAGAACTGCTGGAACCTGGCCGAACACGCCGGGCTGATCGCCCCTCCAAGGCCATCTGGCCAACCCCACCTCGCCGCCATCATCAAGCACCATCTCAAACGCCTGCAATACCGGCCTGACCTGCTCGCCGCCATCATTGCCCGACCGAACTGATCCTCGAACCGAACCGCCGCAGGCGAGAATTCAGCCTTTCAACGTCTGTACAACGCCACAACCATCGGGACCCTACGAGTTCAGCTGGATCACTGCTGTCGTATTAGGCTTGCGTACGTGCGTCTTCTGTATCAGAAGACGCACGCATCCCCCTCGCGTGAGCGAGTCCGATAATAGCGATCAGCACTAGCAGTATGGCCTCGCCGAGGGTGTGAAGGACATATCGAGCCGGATTATTGTCTACGATTTGCCAGGCATGGATGGCAGAGTAGATGAGCTGGAGACCTCCGACGACAATCAACCAGCGGAGTTTGGACATAGCCGCCACGGTGAAGTACGCCGCCCAGGCCGGCCAGATCCAGCCTGCCGGCGACCAGGATATGAGGTGGAACGCGAATATAGCGGCCACCGACAGTAGGAGGACTACAATCGGCCAACGTCGCCTTACGAATAGTAATGCACCGAGGAAGAGGGCGAGCGTGATCACGTTCGGCCAAGGCGATCGGACGCCTGTAGCAAGAGCTACAGCAACGAAGATGACAACGCTGAGGCACGCCAACCCTAGATCGTCAAGCGCGCCGATGTAACGCGCGAGGAGCGAGGGACGCGCGGCTGGCGTGATGGACACATGCTCTCCAAAGATGTGGGGCGGTTACGGCCGGAATACGCTGTGAACGTGTCACAGACATCATGCTTGGGGAACGTGGCTGGGCGTCAGCGCCGCGGAGCGCCCAGCCACGTTACCGTTCAGAAGCAGAGCCACCCTGCGGTGGTGGGCTCGCAGCACAATCCGTTGCACGGTTTATTCCATACCCATCCGCACCCGCTCGTCCTGCTGCAGCTAACGATATTAGATCTGCAGTCCTGAGGGCCACAGAAGTCCTCATCTACGTTGCAGGAGCAGGTCGCGGCCACCGTCACTGGGGCGGCATCGGGCGGCCCGAGCTGTGCCAGGAGGTTCCCCGCCTCCTGCTTCCCGAAAACGGCGATGGCCTCCTCCCCGAGGCTCTTTATCTTCTGAGCGAAGTCCACGGTGGACGAGTCCGCAAGGGCGCCCTTGTCTGCCAGGAGATGCTCAGCCACCGTGAGAATTCGGTCCTGCTCGGGAGTCAGGTTTGCGTGCGTGGAGCGGTACTGGCTGAGCTGCGCCAGCCAGAGCTGACGTCGAGTGGAGGGGGTCAAGGCCTGATAGATCGCTCGGCGATGGGTCATGTCATGTGTGATAAATTCGTTGTATCTTTGGGGAAGGTTGTTGATGTTCGCCTGTACCCACTTCTCAGCTGCATTCGGACCCGGATCGGCCATCGCTGGGGTAGCCCTCGCGCCGAGGACAGCTACCGCGACTCCCAGTCCAGCGAGCCCGAGGAAGCGGCGCCTTCCCGGGGAATCATTCTCAGGAATGCCATTTTGATGCTTCATCACACCTAGCGCCGAGAGGAACCGTCGAGTTCCTCCAAGGCCGAGTAGCAGTGGGAGCCGAATCCCCATCGCTATACCCGTCCAGGCCCATACCTTGTCATCTCGAATGCGAAGAAGAGTCGGCGCGTGCGGCGCAGGCCCCTTGAACGCGCGCTCACGCAGTTCGACGACATCGCAGCGGCTAAGAGGCACGATCTCCAGATTGTTGCTTCCGGACTTCTTAACCTCGCTGGCGATCTGCCTGCACTTGCCGCAGGAAGCATCGAAGGCCAGCATCCACCGCGAAATGTTTTGCTGTTCCATGAAGGACCCTACTCCTAATAGCTAGTTGACATCCTCGGACGCGCTATATTCGCCAGCGAGTGAAGCTAATGTCAATAACCGAATTTGCAAGCGGATGATCACAGATTGCGAGACCTCGGCGTTTCCGAAGCTGGCGTCTGACTAGGGAACGGCTGTGGCACACCTAAACATCAAGGTGAAGGTCCTATGAAAAATCTTTCTGGAGAGCGGAAGATCGGTCGTGCCCGCGGAAATCATAAGTCTGTCCTGCCAGATGATAGGCCATGCGGGCCGGCTTACCAGACATCGAAAGGGGTGGCAACAGGGTGATTTATGTGGCAGCAAAAACTACGTCCAGGTCACATTGTCAACTCCCATTGCTCACCGTGGAAGATCCCTCTTCGTCGAGCCTCCTACTGCTACAAAGGCCGGGGACATTATCGAACATGTGCTCGCATAGACCCCCGCACATTCCTCTGAAATGGCTCGCGCCGTCACTACCGAACGGAATCTGGCCATGCGCTGACCTCGAACTGGGGGAGGGTGACAACCCGCGTAAGGAGCTGCACAAGGTCAGTCTTCCGCCCGATCTTCGGCTACTTCTTCAAGACTCCGTTCGACCCGGCCGACGCGCATTTCGGCGACCTGGATCCGGCCGTGCGACAGTTCTGCACCGGCCTGCTTCGTGGCTACAGCACACGCAGCGGCCAAATCCTCCGTAGTGCGGTCACGACATGCCTATGCTCCACAGCTGTCGTAACGATAAATAATGCTATGCACGGTACTAAAGTGAAGTAGCCGTCGATCAGCGATCGCGGATCTTCCACATCGCACCAGGGCAAACACCAGGGCCATATTCATAGGTCTTGTTCGTTTTACTCGAAGCTAAGAGAACGATTTGTTGGTCGGGATTTGTGCAGTACGAGGGGTGAACCCCTACCGACGTGGCCGCACCTGGCGTAAGAGTCGCGAGAGGGACTGAATTGTTTTTCCAGCGTATCACCAGCGTCTCCCCGGTCTCGTTGACCACGTGAAACAATTCCTTGTCCCCCGGAGTAGAGCAGCTTACAAGTGCTACCAGGGCAGCACCTGTAGCCAGTGCATGGAACCACCGTAGTGGAATGATTCTCATGATCGACCTCCGACGGCTCCCGTGATGTTACCTGGCAGGAGCCGCCGAGAAGCCCCTGGATCGAGGACCTGCAGCGCTGAATGCCAGAAGCCCTGGGGCCGGCACACGCGTCGCCGGTATGAAACGTCCTTTTGCTTGCTGAGGAATACCAGCTCTTAGGACGGCATTCTTAGGCGGAAGTTGGGCGAGCGGGTTTTCTCCTGCATGTTCCAGATGTTCACCGGCTCCAGGTACCACTCGTATTCATCGTTGCGGTCTCCCGGATAGTCATCCAGCGGCGCGATGACTCTTGGAGGCCCGAACGTCCAGCCCCAGGGCCAGTGTCTACGCGCATTCTCGGTCACATTGCGCTCGAACACATTGTAGCCAACGTCCAGCCCAACGTGATCCCAGTTGAGCTCGACCCAGCCCCACGCTGGGATCGTTATCTGCCCCGTCAACGTTTTAGGAGCCGCTATATAAGGGCAACCAACATGGTTGTTGGCCTTATCGGCGGCGCTCTGATAACTCAGCGAGTTGTAGTAACCCCGATCCTCCAGCAGGCCGTTCTGCGCGCTGAGGGCTCGATTCGTGTGCTGCTGAGTTGTAGGGATCCCGTCCTTTGCGAACTTCGAAGGGAAGGGAGAGTATTTCAGGCCGCGCATTTCCCTGCGGTCGCCGCTCAGGGAAGAAATTGCTGGCAGGGACCCTGTTGTCGTGGAAGGAGCTACGGTGGTGGTAGCAGCGCTCGGGTCGAATGCTGTTTTTGCCAGATTGACAAACCTGGCCCGATAGATTGAGGGTTCGTAGTCATTCTCAGCACGGCACCCCAGGGTGACACCAGTAGAGTTCACATTGTATGAGATCACTACTGTGCCAAGCTTTGCTATTAGATCTTGGTGTAGATGCAGATCGTATACGATCTTAAAATCAGGCGCCGTTTGGATGCTGTCGGGGAGGGTGTACAATTTCACGCGCGCCGCAGTGAAGCCGTAGCGTGTTGTGGATGGATACGCCACTACCTGGTGGGTCTTCGGATCCAGGGATACGATCCAATGCCGACCGTTGAGCGTGATCACGCTGTACATGGCATCCGTGTGGCCCGTGGCGAGCGGAACGGCTTTGGCCTGGCCAGAGGCCCCGCCGTCCGCAGACCAGTTTCCTCCTCCGACGTAGAAACGCCAGGAATTGAAGTTCGTCAGGTTACCCTGAGCGACTCGCGCCAAAAATGGCTTCTTGTTGAAGCTGGCATCCACCACTCCCCACCCATAAATGTATGTATGGCCATCGGAATCATCAACGACGGCGTCGCCCCAGACCAGTGGATTATCTGTTCCGTAATAGCTGTACGGTGGGAGGTCCTGGGGCACGATATTGATTGCACTTGACGATTCGAGCTGATTGATAGGTATGACGGCCATACTCGTGTTCTTGAAGGTGTAACCAGCACCTTTCAGATAGAACCATACGACGTTATTGCCAACTACTTTGCCGGTGCCGCTCCAATAATACTCGTTTCCTGTGTCGGGGCCACTGGTATTGCTCCGGACCGGCGTCCATGCATACCGGTCCGCGATAGGGATGGACGTATCACGCTCTTTACACGTATTGCCGCCGGTGATAGTCCGCAACGATGCGCTAGCGGGGTCCTCGCCGTCCTGAACGACAATAGAGTTATGAACCATGCTGCGATCGAAAGTGGGTCGGAAATTACTGGCACCGAGATAGGTGTCGGAGAAGAACCATGCGCGATTACCGCTCGGAAGTTTGACCGACTGAGTGCCGTCGCCGCCGCCCCAGTCATCGCACATGGTCTCATATCCCGTGCGATTCGCATGGCGCGCCCACATTGCATTCAGCGCTGTGTTCGATTCCGCATTGACGACCATCTGGGCGCGCCAGACGATCATTTGGCCGTTTGCTCCGTAGAGATTGCCATCCGGCAATACGTCAGAGCGTGTCGCGATCAATGTGGCTGTCTGGCCGGCCTTGATCGGAACGGACAATTCATATTCAGTTCCATTTGCATCCCCGACCTCGCCCGGCTTACCGCTCACGTCTGCCCTGGCCCAACGCTGGGGAGTGCGAGATGTTAGATTGTCCCATGTGACGAGGAAATAGTGGAGCTTTGCCGTCGGCAGAAGCTGGGGGGCTCGCACGCGAATTGTCAGTTGCCCGAGCCCAGTGGTCGGGGGAGAGAACTCGGTGTAAGTGGAACCACCGGGATAAAGCGTGTGGTGGTCGGTTTTTTCTGCTCCGCCCCACGTGAGTGTCTGGGACGATGAGATCGACGGTCTCTCACCCGGCAATTGACCGCGCCAGACGGACGAGGCTGAGCTGTCCATGTATCCGTCTGATGCTCCTAGGAATCCGGTCAGGCCAGATGTCGGCGCTGCGAGGCGATAATTCGCTACGGCATAGCCCTGTAGCTCTGTGGTCAAATTACGCCCGTATGTGGTCAACACTTGGGCGATCGCCTCGATGGGCAACTTGCCGCTCATCGCCTGCCAGGTCTGGCGAACGAAGTTGAAGCTGGTTCTATCAGCCAGATAGCTGGCCAGTACGAAGGCCCCGTACTGAGGCTTGGGCGAAGTGCTCCACGGTGACAGGGAGCGATTGAGGGGGAGTTCCGGCGCGGCGAGATAATTGGCCAGACCCCACGAATACGCTGTGGGCTCGGGTCCTGTTGGACTGATCGCGTTATACAGTTCGTGAGTCGCCCATT
>NZ_JBAHWD010000062.1:0-19447 GCF_037044575.1 Nonomuraea sp. LPB2021202275-12-8
GGTGAGGGACCGGGGCATCGTGCGTGGTTCGCCCATGGCGTGGGGCGTACACCGCGCTTACTACCATCCAGGTAGTAGTCTCATCGGCCCTTGGACGGGATCCGCCTGGGCGGCGCGAGCGGCCGCTGCGGCGCCTTGGGCATCTGCCGGGGCATGGGCGGCAACTCCCGGCCGGGATGGCCGGGGAGGTTCCGCTTCTTCTTGCCGGATGAACGTACGCGCATGAGTTGGCTCCTTTACGTGAATGGCGACGCGGCCGAAGCCGGGTACGCAAGCTCAGCGGCCGCGTCTGCATGGGCGGGGTGGCTGAGAGGCCGGGCCGATCGGGCCCAGGCGCATTACAGGTAAAGGCGCATGTCCATGACACTAGTCACCGGCCCGCGCACGACACAACCGATTTATCGCCGCATGGCAGGCTCGGTTGCCGCCCCGAGGGCGTTACGGGAGAAGGCGCATCTTTGAGACAGTAGACGCCACAACCGATCAGCGCCGCCTGGAGCGATGATGGACGAACGACGCATGGTCCGGGTCTCGAAATATCTGGCCAAGCACCTGCGGCACGAGCCCGAGCGCATCGGCATCGAGCTGGACGAGAACGGCTGGGTGGACGTCGACGCCTTCCTGGGGGCGGCGGCGGCTCACGGCTTTCCGATCACCGTGGCGGAGCTCGCCCAGGTCGTCCAGGACAACGACAAGCAGCGTTACGCCCTGGACGGCGGCCGCATCCGTGCCAACCAGGGCCATTCGGTCACCGTGGATCTGGGCCTGCCGGTGCGGGAGCCCCCGGCGTTCCTCTACCACGGCACGGTGGCCGGGAGTCTGTCCGCGATCCGTGCCGAGGGGCTGCGCCCGATGAGCCGGCACCACGTCCACCTGTCGCCCGACCCCCAGACGGCCACCCGGGTCGGCGCCCGCCGGGGCAGGCCGGTGGTGCTCTCGGTGGACGCGGCGGCCATGCACGCCGCCGGCCACGACTTCCATGTCAGCGCCAACGGCGTCTGGCTGGTGTCGCGGGTGCCTCCGGCCTACATCCGCTTCCCCGGCTGATCCGTACGAGAAAGGTTGGTACAGAGGGCGCAAAGCGGCGTCGTGCGGGCAGTACACAGCAATCTTCTTCAGGCGTACTGTCGGCGGGAGGATGCTATGAGCGATTACGCCAAGGCAAGGGAACTCGGCGAGCAGGCCCGTGAGCGAGAGTGGTCCCGCCCGAGCTTCGCCAAGCAACTGTTCCTCGGGGATCTGCGGCTGGATCTGGTGCATCCAGCTCCGGGGATTCCCGACGAGGCCGCCAAGCGAGGTGAGGAGTTCGTCAGGGCGCTGCGGCGCTTCCTCGACGGGCACGTCGATCCGGCGCTCATCGAGCGGACCGCGCAGGTGCCCGACGAGGTCGTCAAGGGACTGGCCGGGCTCGGGGCCTTCGGGATCACGATCCCCGAGGAGTACGGCGGGCTGGGCCTGCCGTACCTGTACTACTGCCGCGCGCTCATGCTCGTCGGCTCCTACTGCCCCGCGCTGGCGACGCTGCTGTCGGCGCACCAGTCGATCGGGGTGCCGCAGCCGCTCAAGCAGTTCGGGACCGAGGAGCAGAAGCGAGAATTCCTACCAAGGTGCGCGCGGGGCGAAATATCCGCCTTCCTGCTGACCGAGCCCGACGTGGGCTCCGACCCGGCCCGCCTGGCGACCACCGCGGTCAGGGACGGCGACGAGTACGTGATCGACGGCGTCAAGCTGTGGACGACCAACGGCGTGATCGCCGACCTGCTGGTGGTAATGGCCAGGACCGGCAAGAAGATCAGCGCCTTCGTGGTCGAGGGCGACTCGCCGGGCATCACGGTCAAGCGGCGCAACGCGTTCATGGGACTGCGTGGCATCGAGAACGGGGTGACCGAGTTCTCCCAGGTCAGAGTCCCGGCCCGCAACCTCATCGGCCGTGAGGGCGAAGGGCTGAAGATCGCGCTCACCACGCTCAACACCGGCCGGCTCTCGCTGCCCGCCACGTGCGCGGGCAACGCCAAGTGGGCCGTGAAGATCGCCCGCGAGTGGTGCAACGCCCGCGTCCAGTGGGGCCGCAAGGTCGGCGAGCACGAGGCCGTGGCCACCAAGATCGCATTCATCGCGGCCACCGCCTACGCGCTGGAGGCCGTCTGCGACCTGACCGCGAGGATGGCCGACGACCAGCGCAACGACATCAGGATCGAGGCCGCGCTGGCCAAGCTGTACGCGTCCGAGCTGTCCTACCAGGTGCTCGACGAACTGGTCCAGATCAGGGGCGGGCGCGGCTTCGAGACGGCCGAGTCGCTGGCAGCGCGCGGCGAGCGCGGGGTCCCGGCCGAGCAGATGCTGCGCGACTCGCGGATCAACCGCATCTTCGAGGGCTCCTCGGAGATCATGCGCCTGCTCATCACCAGGGAGGCGGTCGACGCGCACCTGTCGGCGGCCGGCGAGCTGATCAACCCGGACGCCTCCCGCCAGGAACGCGCCCAGGCGCTCAAACGGGCCGGCGCCTTCTACGCCCGCTGGCTGCCCGGCCTGGTGACCGGCGCCGGCAACCTGCCCACCGCCTACGCGACCTTCGGACCGCTGGCGGCACATCTGCGTTTCGTGGAGCGGACCAGCAGGAAGCTGGCCAGGACCACCTTCTACGGGATGTCGCGCTGGCAGGGCGGGCTGGAGCACAAGCAGTCGTTCCTCGCCCGGATCGTGGACATCGGCGCCGAGGTGTTCGCGATGACGGCGGTCTGCGTCAGGGCCGAGGAGGACGCCCACGACCTGGGCCGTAGGCCGTACGAGCTGGCCGACACCTTCTGCCGGCAGGCCAGGCGGCGGGTGGACGCGCTGTTCGACAGGCTCTGGGACAACAGCGACACCGAGGACGTCCGGCTGGCCGGCTACGTGCTCGACGGCCGCTACACCTTCCTGGAGGAGGGCATCCTCGACCCGTCGATCGAGGGGCCGTGGATCGGGTCGCCCCAGGGCGGGGAGAACGTGCGGAGGAAAATCCTCTGACGCGTGGTCTAGACCGGTTGCGAGGGTTTTCCGGCTTTGGTGTTGTGAAACCGAGACCAACCGGTATAGACCGGCCGCTGAACCGAGGCTTACTCTGGCGCAAACGCGTCGAGCCGCGTCTCGCGCGGCCCCATCCCCCTGGGCAGGGTCTGCTGACTGGTACGGACCAGCATGACCCGTCCGACGAGAAGGCGGTACTTACGGTGAACATGAAACTTGTGGGCGGCGCCGCTCTCGGCCTGGCGACCGCGCTGGTCCTGTCCAGCTGTGGCTCCAGCACCCCCAGCACCGGCGGCGGTGACCAGGCCTCCGAGGGCGGCCAGGTCACGCTGAAGATGGTCGCCGCCGACTACGGCGACGGTCCCGGCAAGCCGAACTCGGGCGAGACGTTCTGGAAGGGCGTCGTGGACGAGTTCCAGGCGGCCAACCCCAACATCAAGGTCGACGTCCAGGTCATCAACTGGAACGACATCGACAAGCAGGTCGCCACCATGATCCAGAACGGTCAGGTGCCCGACATCCTGCAGACCGGCGACTACTCCGGCTTCGTCGCCGACCAACTGCTGTACAAGGTCGACGAGGTGCTGTCGCCCGCGACCTCCGGCGACATGCTGGAGAAGTTCGCGGAGTTCGGCAAGGTCGACGGCACCGGCTACGGCATCCCGTTCGTCTCCTCGGCCCGCGCCCTGTTCTACAACAAGGAGCTGTTCACCAAGGCCGGCATCGCCGAGCCGCCGAAGACCTGGGACGAGCTCAAGGCCGCGGCCGAGAAGCTGAAGGCCGCCGGCGTCAGCCAGCCCTTCGGCCTCCCGCTCGGCCAGGAGGAGGCCCAGGCCGAGTCCTTCCTGTGGATGCTCGGCAACGGCGGCGGCTACAAGGACGCCTCCGGCAAGTGGGCGATCAACTCCCCGCAGAACGTCGAGACCTTCGGCTACGTCAAGGGCCTCGTCGACGCCGGACTGACCACCCCCAACCCCGGCACCAAGGACCGCAAGACGGTCTGGGAGGACTTCGGCGCCGGCAAGGTCGGCATGGTCAACGGCGGCCCCATGTCGATCCCGATCTTCGACGCGGCCGGCCTCAAGGACTACGGCGTCGTGCCCATCCCCGGCAAGGCGGGCCCGCTCGACACCACCCTCGGCGTCATGGACTGGATCATGGCGTTCAACAAGAACGGCCACGCCGCCGAGATCAAGAAGTTCTTCGACTTCTTCTACACCGGCACCGCCGCCCAGAAGATCAGCGACACCTACAAGCTGCTGCCCGTCACCAAGGGCGGCATCGAGAAGCTGTCCGGCGACGAGAAGCTCAAGCCGTTCCTCGACGCGCTGCCCAACGCCAGCTTCTACCCGTTCCAGGACCCGAAGTGGGCCACGGTGAACCCGCAGATCAAGCAGACGATCGGCGGAGCCGTCAAGGACGACCCGGCCAAGGTGCTCGGCGAGCTGCAGAAGACCGCCGAGGCCAGCTGATCCATCGGGGGTCCGTACGGCTGGCGTCCCGCTTCCGGGGCGCCGGCCGTACCTTCATGGAAGGTTCTTCATGAGAAGGTTGCGCGCCCTGGAGCCCCTCGCCTGGGTCGGGCCGGCCGTGCTGCTCATCGCCCTCGTCGTCCTCTGGCCGGTCGTCGAGATGATCCGCTCGTCGTTCCTGCAGATCAGCAGGGTCGGCATCGTCCGCGGCTACAACGGGCTGGCCAACTACGACAAGCTGTTCAACGAGAAGGACTTCGCGGACATCATGGTCCGCAGCGTGATCTGGGTGGTGGCCGTCGTGGTCCTCACCGTGCTGATCTCGCTCGCCCTCGCCCAGCTGTTCAACCAGCGCTTCCCCGGCCGCAAGGTGGCCCGCTGGGCGCTGATCGCGCCCTGGGCGGCCTCGGTGCTGATGACGGCGATCGTCTTCAAGTGGATGCTCGACCCCGAGGTCGGCGTGATCAACCAGATCAGGCTCAAGCTCGGGCTCATCGACGCGCTCGGCGGCGCCTCGGCCGACCAGCTCGGCGACGCCGCCACGGCCATGCCGTGGCTGGTGTTCGTGGCCGTGTTCGTCTCGGTGCCGTTCACCACGTACGCGCTGCTGGCCGGACTGGCCACGATCCCCTCCGACGTGTACGAAGCCGCCAAGATGGACGGCGCCACCACGATCCGGACCTACTGGTCGATCACCCTGCCGCTGCTCAGGCCCGCGCTCACCGTCGCCGCGCTGATCAACGTGATGAACGTCTTCAACAGCTTCCCGATCATCTGGGCGATGACCCACGGCCAGCCGGGCTACTCGACGGCGACCTCGACCATCCTCATGTTCATCCTCAAGAGCTCCGACATCGGCGAGTCCGCCGCGATGTCGGTGGTCAACTTCGGAATGGTGCTCGTGATCACCGCGGTCTTCCTCAAGATCTCCCGATGGAACAGGGCGGTGGCGTGATGGCCGTCAAGACGGCTCCGCAGGCGTCCGCGCACACCCACGCCAGGTCCGCGCCGCGCGCTCCACGCGCCATGCCCAGGCTCAAGACGACCCTGGTCGCCGCCGTCGCCTACGTGGTGGCGTTCATCTTCCTGTTCCCCTACCTGGTGATGGTGCTGACCTCGCTGCGCCCCCAGGAGACGCTGCGCGAGGCCACCCTCCTGCCCTCGGGGTGGGAATGGTCGAACCTGGTCAACTTCTGGAGCAGCGGGCTGGCCGGCAACCTGGTGGTCACCCTCCAGGTGGCGGCCGGCTCGACCGTCCTGGTGCTGCTGGTGGCGCTGCCCGCGGCCTACTACTCGGCCCGGCACGACTTCCGGGGCCGCACCTTCTTCCTGGTCCTGGTGCTGATCACCCAGATGTTCCAGCCCACGGCCATGCTGGTCGGCATCTACCGCGAGTTCTCGCAGCTCGGGCTGGTCGACTCGATCTGGTCGCTGATCCTGGTCAACGGCGGGTTCAACCTGGCGTTCGCGGTGTGGATCCTGAACGCCTACTTCGCCTCGATCCCGCGCGAGCTGGAGGAGGCCGCCTTCATCGACGGCAACGGCCGCTTCGGCGCGCTGTTCCGCATCACGCTGCCGCTGGCCATGCCCGGCGTCATCACCGCGCTCATCTTCACGTTCATCGCCGCCTGGAACGAGTTCGTGGTCGCGCTGACGCTGACCACCACGCCCGAGAACCAGCCGCTCACCGTGGCCCTCAACTCGTTCATCGGCCAGTATCAGGTCGACTGGCAGAACCTGTTCGCCGGCTCGGTGATCGCCACCATCCCGGTCATCATCCTGTTCGCGCTCATCGAGCGGAAGGTGGTCGGCGGCCTGACCGCCGGATCGATCAAGTAGTGAGCCTCGGCTCGCCGTCTCCGGCCGGGCCGCGCGCCGACTAGCCGGGGACGCGGGCGACGCAGAAGACCGTCTGGCCGAACGGCGGGCGGATGAACCGCTCGATGAGCCGCGTCGCCGGCACCACCGTGCGGTCGTAGATCTTGACCAGGCGCGGGTCCGGGTAGCCGACGCCGCCCCGGCGCACCGCCGCCCACCAGGCGATGCCGCCCAGGAAGTTGATCGGCTTGAGCACGTCGACGTCCAGGCCGGCCTTGGCGACCGTGGCGCGCAGGGTCTTGGGCGTGTAACGCTGGACGTGGCCGACCTTGCGGTCGAAGTCCCCGTAAAGCTGCATGTAGCCGGGCACCCAGATGATGATCCGGCCACCGGGCAACGTCACCCGGGCCAGCGAGCGCAGCGCCTCGGCGTCGTCCTCGATGTGCTCCAGGACGTTCATCATGACGACCGTGTCGACCTTGTCCTTGAGCGGGATCTCCGTCGGCAGGCCGAACTGCAGCACGTCGATCTCGTCGCGGCCCTCGAAACGCTTCTTGAGCTGCTCCACGCAGTAAGGGTCGAAGTCGCTCACGACCAGCCGGTCGAGCCTCGGCAGGAACTGCTCGGCGAAGTGCCCGAGCCCCGAGCCGATCTCCAGCATCGAACGGCCGACATGAGGGGCGACCATGTCGAACTCGTACTGCCGGTAGTTCTTGGCCTCGTCCCCACCGAGATGGTTCTCCAGGGCCTCGTCACCGGCCGCCGGCTGCACTACACGGTCATACCCAGAAGACATAGTCCCGTTCCTTATGGGGCTCGTGGAATGGCCCGAGTCTAGTGCCCGGTCAGGACGGGAGGTCACCTGTTGGGCGAAACGCCCTTCCGCGCGGCCTCCGGATGCGGTGGAATCTGTCTCGTCCATGAACGACGACGAGGCCATCGCCCGCTCGCTCGAGGGTGACCTGTCCGCCTACGAGGCGCTGGTCGCCCGCTACAGCGCGCTCGCGCACCGCACCGCCGCCATGCTGGGAGCGGGGGACGAGGCCGAGGACGTGGTGCAGGAGGCGTTCGTCAAGGCGTTCAGGCACCTGCCGTCGTTCCACCGCGACTCGCCGTTCCGGCCGTGGCTGCTGCGCATCGTGGCCAACGAGACGCACAACCTGACCCGGGCGCGCGGGCGCAGGTCCGAGCTCTCCGTACGGCTCGGCGCCACCGCCGTCGCCACCGCACCGGACGATCCGGAAGGCGCGGCCGTGGCCACCGACCGTCGCGCCCGGCTGCTGGAGGCGGTTCGCGGCCTGCCCGAACGGGAACGTCAGGCCGTCGTCTGCCGGTACTTCTTACAGCTGTCGGAGGCCGAGACCGCCCAGGTGCTCGGCTGGCCGATCGGCAGCGTCAAGTCCAGGACCCACCGCGGCCTGGCCCGGCTGAGGGAGGAGGTGCGCGATGAGCTCGGCTGAGCGCCCCGACGACCTCGAAGCGGAGCTGCGTGCCCTCGCCGGATCCCTCGACGTGCCGGCGCCCCCGCCCGAGCAGGTGGCAGCGGCCGTGCGCGCCCGGCTCGAGGCCCCCCAGCCGGAGGCCGTGCGCCCGCAGCGGCGCCGCCGCGTCAGGTGGAAGGTCGTCGCGGTCGTCGTGGCCGTCGTCGTCGCCGTGACCGCCGCCACCCCGCAGGGCAGGCAGGCCGTGCTCACGATCCTCCGCTCCGCCGGGGTCGAGCTGCGGCTCGGCAGCGACACCCCCACTCCCGTGGCCACCCCCACCGTGCTGCCCGGCGAGCACGTCGTGCCTCCCGAAGAGCTGGCCACCCTGCAGCGGTTCCGGGTGAAGACCCTGACGGCACTGCACCCGCCGCAGAGCGCCACGGTGAGCGACAGCGGCCGGGTGGTGTCCATGTTCTGGCCGGGCGGCCTCAGGTTCGACCAGGTCGACGGGGGAGTGAGCCCGTACTTCTTCAAGCGGCTGGGCCCGCCCTACCCGCAGGACGTCACGGTCAACGGCGTCACCGGGTGGTGGGTGCCGGGCGAGCACCCGCTCGGCTACCTCGAACGGCCCGACGGCACCGAGGTCCCGCTGCGCCAGGCCGGCCCCACCCTCATCTGGGAGGCGGGCACCATCGGCTACAGGCTGGAGGGCGCCGCCTCGATGGAGCGGGCCGTCGAGCTGGCCGGCTCACTCCGGTGAGACCAGCCAGTCGTCGATGCCCTTCATCAGGTCCTTGCGCACCGAATCGGGAGCGGCGGACGACCTGACCGACTGCCTGGCCAGCTCGGCGATCTCCGCGTCGCGAAAACCGTAGGTCTCGCGCGCCAGCTCGTACTGGCGCAGCAGTCGCGCCCCGAACAGCAGCGGGTCGTCCGACCCGAGCGCGATCGGCACCCCGGCGTCGAACAGCCTGCGCACGGGCACGTCGGCCGCCCGCTCGGCCACCCCGAGCCCCACGTTGGAGGTCGGGCACACCTCGCAGCAGATCTGCCGGTCCGCCAGCCGCTGCATCAGCCGCTGGTCCTCCGCCGCGCGCACCCCGTGCCCGACCCGGTCGGCGCCGAGGTCGTCCACGCACTGCGCGACGCTGCGCGGCCCGAGCAGCTCACCGCCGTGCGGCACGGCCAGCAGCCCGGCCCGCTTGGCGATCCTGAACGCCCGCTCGAAGTCGCGGGCCTCGCCCCGCCGCTCGTCGTTCGACAGCCCGAACCCGACCACGCCCCGGTCCGAGTACTGGGCCGCCAGCCGCGCCAGCGTGTTGGCGTCGAGCGGATGCCTGGTCCTGTTGGCCGCCACGACCACCGCGATGCCGATGCCCGCGTCCCGCGCGGCCCGCTCCGCGCCGTCCAGCACGAGCTCCAGCGTGGCGGTCAGCCCGCCGAACCGCTGCGCGTAGCCGGACGGGTCCACCTGGATCTCCAGCCACCGCGACCCCGCCGCCGCCTCGTCCCGCGCCGTCTCACGCAACAGGCGGTAGACGTGCTCCGGCCGCCCGAGCACCGACCTGGCGATGTCGTACAGCCGCTGGAAGCGGAACCAGCCCCGCTCGTCAGTCGCCCGCAACCTGGGCGGCCAGTCTTCCTCCAGCGCGTCGGGCAGATGCAGGCCCTGCTCCCTGGCCAGCTCGATCAGCGTCGAGTGCCGCATCGAGCCGGTGAAGTGCAGGTGCAGATGGGCCTTGGGCAGCGTGTGCAGGGACCGTGGCATCGCCATATTTTGCCACCCAACCTGCTGAGGTCTCCGCGCGTCGGGCAAGGTGAGAGGAAATTCGGCGCCGCCGAACGGCCCGGCGCTGTTGCCGCATCGCCCGAGCTCCTGTAGGAGACTAAGGGCCCTTTCTCTGATGTCCACCTGAAAGTCACGGGGTAGTCATGCGGCGCCTGGCAGCAGTCATCCTGATGCTCTGCCTTGCCGCGTGCGGCCCCGCCGCGCCGAAGACGCCCGTCGCGCGGCCCAGCCCCGTCACGCAGCCGGGCCCCACGCTCGCCTGCGGCTCCGTGCCCGTCAAGATCGCCGCGATTCCCGCCGGAGCGGTCGAGGCGGGCAGGTTCGCGCGGGTGAAGTCCCTGTCCGAACCCCTGGAGGTCAAGGGGCAGACCTGGAGCCTCGGCGAGGAGGAGCTGCGGGTCGGGGTGGTGTGCGGGGTGCGCTCCGCCGAGCGTTTCGCCGCCCTCGTCAGCAGGGCCGGGCTCGTCATGCACGACGGCAAGCCGGCCCTGCACTGGGAGACGCGCGGCGGGGTGCGCCACTTCATGTGGCTGGAGCGCCCGGGCACCGCCGTCTACATCGCCGCCACCGGCGGCATCGCCGGCCAGATCGCCAAGATCGCCGCCGGCGTCACATAGCCACGGGCCGGGTCCACGTCAGCGATGAGCCGGCCGGAGAGCTCCGGGACGTGCCGGTGGGGGAGCGAGCCGGCGTCCCGCCCGTCGCGCGCAGGACGCCGGAGACGCTCAGCGGGCCTCGGCCAGCAGCTTGCCCAGCCGGCTGACGCCCTCCACCAGGTCGTCGTCGCCGAGGGCGTAGGACATCCGGAAGTAACCCGGAGTGCCGAACGCCTCGCCAGGGACGACGGCCACCTCCGCCTCCTCCAGGATGAGCTCGGCCAGCTCCGCGGAGGTCTGGGGCCGTCTGCCGCGCAGCTCCTTGCCGACCAGCTCCTTGACCGTCGGGTAGGCGTAGAAGGCGCCCATCGGCTCCGGGCAGAACACGCCCGGGATGTCGTTGAGCATCCGCATCATCGTCTGGCGACGGCGGTCGAACGCCTCCCGCATCCGCGCCACGGCGGACAGGTCGCCGGAGACGGCGGCCAGCGCGGCCATCTGCGACACGTTCGCGACGTTGGAGGTGGCGTGGGACTGCATGTTGGTGGCGGCCTTGACGACGTCGGCCGGGCCGATCAGCCAGCCGACGCGCCAGCCCGTCATCGCGTAGGTCTTGGCCACCCCGTTGAGGATGACCACCCGGTCGCCGAGCTCGGGGACGGCGGTGGCGATGCTGGTGAACTCCGCGCCGCCGTACGTCAGATGCTCGTAGATCTCGTCGGTGACGACCCAGAGGCCGTGCTCGGCCGCCCAGCGGCCGATCGCCTCGGTCTGCTCGCGCGAGTAGACGGCGCCTGTCGGGTTGGACGGCGAGACGAACAGAAGCACCTTCGTGCGCTCGGTGCGCGCCGCCTCCAGCTGCTCCACGCTCGCCAGGTAGCCGGTGCCCTCGTCGACGACGACGTCCACCTGCACGCCCCCGGCCAGCTTGATCGCCTCGGGGTAGGTGGTCCAGTAGGGGGCCACCACGAGCACCTCGTCACCCGGGTCGAGCAGCGTGGCGAACGCCTCGTAGACGGCCTGCTTGCCGCCGTTGGTGACCAGCACCCGCGACGCCTCGACCTCGTAACCGGAGTCGCGCAGCGTCTTGGCGGCGATCGCCTGCTTGAGCTCGGGCAGGCCGCCCGCCGGGGTGTACTTGTGGAAGCGGGGATCGCGAGCCGCCGCCACCGCCGCCTCGACGATGTAGTCGGGCGTCGGGAAGTCGGGCTCGCCCGCGCCGAAGCCGATGACCGGCCGGCCGGCCGCCTTCATCGCCTTCGCCTTGGCGTCCACGGCGAGAGTCGCGGACTCGGAAATCGCGGAAATCCGTGTGGAGACACGGGGACGGGTGGACATGTCCTCATGCTGCCACGAGCGGCGTGACCTGGGCGATCAGGTTCGGTTCGACGTGGCGGGCAATCGCCCGTACACTTTCGCCTGGTCGTGCCGCCGCATGTCGATGTGCGGTTCGGTCCAGGCAGTGAGTCAATCAGGGTAGTGTGGTTGGCGACATAGGGCACTGGCGCAATTGGTAGCGCACCGGTCTCCAAAACCGGCGGTTGGGGGTTCGAGTCCCTCGTGCCCTGCGAGTGCGGTCCGCGCAATAATTGGCGTGTAAGCGCGCCGCATACTGCGTTGGATACGACAGATTCAGGTGAGGACTGTGGCGATCGACACGCGCGGCGAGACCGCAGGCAAGCCTAGTGGCGAGAAGAAGCGCACTTCTCCTGCCCTCTTCTATCGGCAGATCATCAGCGAGCTGCGCAAGGTCATCTGGCCGACACGCAAGGATCTCGTCACCTACACCACGGTCGTTCTGATATTCGTTGCGATCATGGTTGCGATCGTTTACGGGCTGGACGCCGGCTTCGGCTGGGTCGTTCTGCGCATCTTCGGCGGGGCCTGATCCTGACGCCGCCGGTGCCGCCTGACGGAGTCGCCAATCGATTCGACGAAAGAGGAAGAGTCACCGTGTCCGAGTCTTCAGTGCCGGCGGACGAGCCCCGCGAGCCGGAAGAGGCCTACCAGGCCGCTGAGGAGACCGTCGAGGACGTCGCGGGCAGCGACGAGGAGGCCGCCGTCGAGACCGACGACGAGGCTCCCGTCGACAGCGACGAGTCCACCGACGCCGCTCCCACCGTCGACGAAGACGGTGACGTCGTGCCTGACGTCGACCCGGTCGAGGAGTTCAAGCGCGGACTGCGCGGTCTCCCCGGCGAGTGGTACGTCATCCATTCCTACGCCGGTTACGAGAACCGGGTGAAGTCCAACATCGAGAGCCGCAACGTGTCGCTCAACATGGAGGACTTCATCTACCAGGTCGAGGTGCCCACGCACACCGTCCAGGAGTTCAAGAGCGGCAAGAAGGTCCCGGTCAAGGAGCGCGTGCTGCCCGGCTATGTCCTGGTGCGCATGGAGCTGACCGACGAGTCCTGGGCCGCCGTGCGTAACACGCCCGGCGTGACCGGCTTCGTGGGCCTGTCCAACAAGCCGAGCCCGCTCAGCATCGACGAGGTCGCCAAGCTGCTGGCCCCGGAGCCGAGCGAGGAGAGCAAGAAGGCCGCAGCCAAGACCAGCACCGGACCCACCGTCGAGTTCGAGATCGGCGAGTCCGTCACGGTCATGGACGGCCCGTTCGCCACCCTGCCGGCCTCGGTGAGCGAGATCAGTCCCGAGTCGCAGAAGCTCAAGGTGCTCGTCTCGATCTTCGGCCGAGAGACCCCGGTCGAGCTGTCGTTCAACCAGGTCTCGAAGATCTAAGACGATCACATACACTTAGACGTTCGGCTGGCCGCCTTTCGCGAAGGGCGGCCTTCCGACATGTCCGGGCGCACCCGCGTTCGGACGGCATCACGATCAGGACCCGGAGAAGGACACATGCCTCCGAAGAAGAAGATCGCGGCACTGGTGAAGGTCCAGCTTCCCGCTGGCCAGGCCACGCCCGCTCCGCCTGTCGGTACCGCACTCGGTCCCCACGGCGTCAACATCATGGACTTCGTCAAGCAGTACAACGCTGCCACGGAGGCCCAGCGGGGCAACATCATCCCCGTTGAGATCACCATTTTCGAAGACCGCAGCTTCACCTTCATCACCAAGACGCCCCCGGCGCCCGAGCTGATCAAGAAGGCTCTGGGCCTCGACAAGGGCAGCGCGGTCCCGCACAAGGAGAAGGTCGGCAAGCTCAGCCGCGAGCAGCTGCGCAGCATCGCCGAGACGAAGATGCCGGACCTCAACGCCAACACCGTCGAGGCCGCCGAGAAGATCATCGCCGGCACCGCCCGGTCCATGGGCATCACCGTCGCCGAGTAAGACCTTTCCCGATCCGTGGGAGGGCCGGCTCCCGGCCCGCGCACCACAAGGAGACAGACATGCAGCGCAGCAAGGCGCACAAGGACGCGGCGACCAAGGTCGACCGCGACAAGCTCTACAGCCCCGCCGAGGCCGCGAAGCTGGCCAAGGAGACGTCCACCACCAAGTTCGACTCCACCGTCGAGGTGGCTCTGCGGCTGGGCGTCGACCCTCGCAAGGCCGACCAGATCGTGCGCGGCACGGTCAACCTCCCGCACGGCACCGGTAAGACCGCCCGGGTCCTGGTCTTCGCGACCGGCGACCGTGCCGAGGCGGCCCGCGAGGCGGGCGCAGACATCGTCGGCGCCGACGAGCTGATCGACGAGATCGCCAAGGGCAACCGGCTCAACGAGTTCGACGCCGTGGTCGCCACCCCCGACCTCATGGGCAAGGTCGGCCGCCTGGGCCGCGTCCTCGGCCCGCGTGGCCTGATGCCGAACCCCAAGACCGGCACCGTGACGCCCGACGTCGCCAAGGCCGTGACCGAGATCAAGGGCGGCAAGATCGAGTTCCGCACCGACCGGCAGGCCAACCTGCACTTCATCATCGGCAAGACGTCGTTCCCCGAGCGCCAGCTCATCGAGAACTACGCCGCCGCCCTTGACGAGGTGCTGCGTCTCAAGCCGTCGGCCGCCAAGGGCCGCTACGTCAAGAAGGTCACCTTCTCGACGACCATGGGCCCCGGCGTCCCGGTCGACCCCAACGCCACCCGCGGCCTCACCGCCGAGCTGGACGCGTAGGTAAGAGCCCTCTTCAGGGCCTGGCAGAGCCCCCGCCGCATCGCGGCGGGGGCTCTGTCGTGTCCCGGACCGATGATCGATTCAGGGATGACCCTGGGTTTTCCATGAGATGTCCGGGGAAGTCGCCCCGGCAAGACTGCCGACACGTAGGGTCAAAATATGCTGAAGCGCAGGATCTCTCTCGCCACTGCCGCGGCCGGGGCCGCTCTCGTCGCGGTCACAGTCGCCGGTTGCGGAACGAACGCGCAGCCCATCCAGGTCAATCTGGCCGCCTCCGAGGTGCTGGCGCAGGCCGCGCAGAAGACGGCCGACGTCAGCTCCTACACCGTTGACGCCATCGTCAACATGAAGCACCCGCAGCAGGGCAACGGCAAGCTGCAGGGACGCATGCTCTATCAGAGCAAGCCGCAACTCGCCGTGGACCTGACGATCGACAGCGCCGACTTCGGCGGCAAGGGGCTGCCCGGCGGAGCGCGGGCCGTGCTGCACTCCGACACCGTCTACGTCAAGGTCGAGGCGCTGAAGGAGATGTTCGGCGCCACCAAGCCGTGGATCAAGGTGCCGCTCAACGACGTGGGCAGCCGCGCGCAGGTCGACCAGTATCTCGGCCAGATCCAGCAGTTCGACCTGGCGAGCGTGACGAAGATGGTGACCGCCTCGAAGGACGTCAAGTCGGTCGGCACCGAGAGCGTCGGCGGCGAGGACACCACCCACTACAGCGGGACCTTCCCGGTGGACGCGGCCGTCCAGCAGCTGCCCGCGGACAAGCAGGAGCAGGCGAAGACGAACCTGGCCGAGCTGAAGGACATCAAGTTCGACATCTGGGTCGGCTCCGACGACCTGCCGCGCAAGCTCACGATGAGCGGCGCCGAGGCGGGGGGCACGATGGACGCGGCGCTGATGTTCAAGGGCTTCAACGAGCCCGTCGACATCCAGGCCCCGCCCGCCGACCAGGTGGGTGAGCTGCCCAAGGGCACCACCAACTGAGAGCGATTTGGAAACTCGGCGGCCAGCCCGTAGTCTGGTCGTTGCCGAAGACCGCCGGTCGTCGTCAGGTGCCTTCAATGCCTGGCGACCGAAGGATCCACGAATACGTGGACGGCCCGCGCAGGTTGTGATGCGAGTTTCCCGCATGATGTGAATCATGTGTGCGAGCCCCGTGTGCGCCCTGCGCCCGGGGCCGTTCTCATGTCAGGGCCCTTCGCCGGTGGCACATCTGGAAGGAGGCCCATGGCGAGGGCGGATAAGGCGACAGCGGTTGCCGAGCTCAAGAACGAGTTCGAAGGCAGCGCTGCCGCCGTTCTGACCGAGTACCGCGGTCTCACCGTTGCCCAGCTCAAGCAGCTGCGCATATCTCTCGGTGAGAATGCGAAGTTCGCCGTGGCGAAGAACACCCTGACCAAGATCGCAGCGAACGAGGCCGGTCTCGCCGGTCTCGACGACCTGCTCACCGGTCCGACCGCGATCGCGTTCGTCAGCGGCGACGTTGTCGAGGCGGCCAAGGGTCTGCGTGACTTCGCCAAGGCCAATCCCCTTCTGGTGATCAAGGGAGGCGTCCTCGACGGCAAGAAGCTGGACGCCACCGAGATCACCAAGCTCGCAGACCTCGAGTCCCGTGAGGTCCTCCTCGCGAAGCTTGCTGGCGCAATCAAGGCGAAGCAGAGCTCTGCTGCTGCGATGTTCGCCGCGCTGCCCACCAACATGGCTCAGCTGGCCGACGCTCTCCGCGCCAAGCGCGAAGAGTCGGGCGAGTAAGACGGGGATTGCCGCAACACCCGCGGTCCCGTTCCTAAATTTCGAAAGTCCCATACGGAGGAAACATCATGGCGAAGCTCAGCACCGACGAGCTGCTCGACGCGTTCAAGGAGATGACCCTCCTCGAGCTTTCCGAGTTCGTTAAGCAGTTCGAAGAGGTCTTCGACGTCAAGGCCGCCGCCCCCGTCGCGGTCGCCGCCGCCGCCCCGGCCGCTGCCGGTGGCGAGGCCGCCGCTGCCGAGGAGCAGGACGAGTTCGACGTCATCCTCGAGGCTGCCGGCGACAAGAAGATCCAGGTCATCAAGGAGATCCGCGCCCTCACGTCCCTGGGCCTCAAGGAGGCCAAGGACCTGGTGGACGGCGCTCCCAAGTCCGTCTTCGACGGCAAGGTCAACAAGGAGCAGGCGGAGAAGGCCAAGGCTGCCCTCGAGGGCGCCGGCGCCACCGTCACCGTCAAGTAACTCGTTCGCTCAGAACGCGTTCACGAGGCGGCTCAGCGCTTCATCGCAAAGGGGCGGTCACACCCAGGTGCCGGGTGTGCCGCCCCTTTCGCATGCCCGGACTCCGTCGAAGACGCCTGCCGTGTACGGACTCCGTACGGGGAGCCCGACGGCCCGCAGCCGCGGGGAGTCCGCCTGTACGGATTCGGTGGTACGGACCGCGTACGGGAGTCTGAGGGCCCGCATCCGTATTCGATGGTGCCAGGCCCCCTTCGCGGGGCCGGAAGTCATCCCGCGGCGCGGACGGCGGCGATGGCGGAGGTGTCCATGTAGTCCCTGGTGTGGATGATCCGGCCGTCGCGGATCCGGAGCACCAGCAGGCTGGGGACCGTGATCGGGTGGTCGTTGACCGTGACGACGGTCTCCTGCTCCACGATCACCACTTCTGGGTCCGTCGAGTGGTGGACGACCACGTTGCGGATCTCGCGCACGACGGCGGGGGTGGAGCCCCACGACGCCTGATAGCCGGTGCGGATCTCCTGCCTGCCCTTGTACGGGCGCAGGCCGCCGAAGGGGAACTCGTGCAGGCCGTCCTCGGCGTAGAGGCTCGCCAGGGCGTCGGCTGACTTGTGGAGCATCGCGTCGTGGAAGGCGGCGACGATCGCGGGCACGGACATGGGGGACCTCATTCGCTCAACGGGCGTTGACTCAACGAGCGTAGAGCGAAATATCGCGTTCGGTCAACGGATGTAGAGTCGGCGTGTGAGTGAGCTGTCGAGGACCGAACGGCGGCGCCGGACAGAGCGGCGGATCCTCGAGGCGGCACGCGGGCTGTTCGCCGAGCGCGGTTTCGAGCGCACCACCATCCGGGCCGTGGCGCAGGCGGCCGAGGTGGATCCAGCCCTGGTCATGCAGTACTACGGCAGCAAGCAGGGGCTGTTCGGCGCGGCCGTGCAGGTGGCCGAGCCGCCCGCTGCCGGGGCGGGGCCCGAGGAGATGATCGAAGAGGTGCTGGGCTCGCTCGGGATGAAGCTGGGGGAGCTGTCGCCGTCGTCGCTGGCCATGATGCGGTCCATGCTGACCCACCCGGAGGCGGCCGCGTCGGTGCGGGCGGTTCTGGGCCGGCAGATCGATCGGATCGGCGAGTCCCTGTCCGGCGACGACGCCCGGCTGCGGGCGGCGCTGATGACGACGATCATGCTGGGCGTGGCCGTGGGGCATCAGCTGCTGGAGCTGGACGAACTCCGTGACGTGTCGCCGGAGGAGGTCGCACGGCTGCTGCGACCCTGCTTGCGGGCGCTCAGCGAGAGTTGACGGGCCTGGCGAGCCGCTTAGGCGGTTTGGCGCCACCATGGTGGTTCTGGGGCGCTCCTGGCCATCTGGGGGCTTTTGATCTAGGTTTCGCGTTGCCGGGCTGCTCAGACCCGTAGCCGGCCTGAGGCGCGATCTCGATGCGCTGCCGCCGATCCCGCCTCGGCTCACGCCGATCGGCAACAGGATACGCCGGAACCGGCGGCCGATCGCGGGCGAGCGCGGCGGGACGGGCTGTGAAGAGTGCCCGCGCCTGATCAACGGCCATATCGACGGCTTCGGATGGTTCGCACGCCCCTGCCGGGGCTCGCGGGTTATGATCCGGCGACCGGCCTGGGAGGGGGCGCGAACGTGGCTGAGATCCTCGCTCGGCTCGCCCGCCACGCGATCCCGGTGCTCGCCGCCGTGGCGGTGCTGCTGACCGCCGCCGTCGCCTGGCTGTGGTTGCAGGAGCGCGACGAGCAGGCAAGGGCGGACGACCGGCAGGCCGCCCTGCAGGCCGCGAGCATCCACGCGATCTATCTGCTCTCGCTCAACTACAAGACCGTCGAGAGCGACCTGCATCGGGTCATCGTCACCTCGACGGGCGCGGCCAGGGCCGCGTACGAGGCCGGCGCGGGCAGGCTCAAGCAGACCACGCTCGCCAACAAGGTCATGCAGGAGGGCGTGCTGCGCGCGGCCGGTCTGGTGTCCATGTCGGAAGGGACGGCCCAGGCGCTCGTGGTGGCCGATGCGGAGATCCGCTGGGACGGTTCCAAGAACGCTCCACAGGAGCGGTTCTACCGGTGGTCGATGGACCTGACCAAGGTGTCCGGCGTGTGGCTGGTGTCGAAGGCGGTGCAGGTGGCGTGAGGACCGTCGTGACCGCGTCGCTGGCCGTCCTGGTGCTGTTCCTGGGTGCCGTCGGGGGAGTGCTCTGGCTGGACCTGCGGGCCATGCGGGACGGCGAGGCGGCGGGCGTCGAGGCGATGGCCGCGGCCCGGGCCGTCGCGCCCGATCTGCTGTCCTACGACCACCGCACGATCGAGCAGGATCTGGCGCGTGCGGCGGAGCACACGACGGGCGCGCTTACCAGGCACTACCGGGAGTTGTCGGGCACGCTGGCGGCCAAGGCGAGAGCCCAGCAGACCGTGCAGACCGCCGCGGTCGCAGCCGCCGCCGTGGAGCGTGCCGAACCCGGCCGCGTGGAGGTTCTGATGTTCGTGAACACGGGTACGGTAAAGAAGATCACCGGCAAGGCGGAGCCCCAGCAACAGGTCAGTCAGAACCGCGCCAGGTTCGTCATGATCAAGCAAGGATCGCGCTGGCTCGTGGCCGATCTGTCGACCTTGATCGGGACGGTTTGAGGGCCCGGGCGCGCCGCTTCCTTCAATTGTTATCAAAAATCAGGTTTGGTGGAGCCATGGTTCGGGGTAACTCTGTCACAGCTACACCGGTTGTCGGCATGGGTTCGACCCTCGGTGTGACGGAGCGTTAGCCGCCCCCGTTCGCGGGTATCGTCTTGGGCCGGGCGGTAGGCGACCGATCACACAGGGGAGAAAACCCAGCGTCCAGGCCCTGAGACGGCTAAAAGTCGAGCTTTCGGGCTTGACGTTTACGCTCGGACGGGCGATGCTGCGACCAACGTGGAGCATGCAGCGAGAGCGAAGTGGACAGGCGTGTGCCGTTCGGCTACACTGCCCCTTTGCGCTGCCCTTTGACGACCCGCTCCGCTGCTCACGTTGCGAGGTTGTCTGGCGTGCGTGTAGTCAGTCCGCCGCGAGCCC
>NZ_JBAHWD010000063.1:0-18831 GCF_037044575.1 Nonomuraea sp. LPB2021202275-12-8
TGCGGGTGCCGATTAATCATCCGGCCAGGTCAGGCGGCATGCCGGTACTCCTTCAGTACACCACCAAGTCGATCATGTTGGCGGATGTCGAGCGGCGCTTTCCACCAGGGCCGACGTCGGGATCCGGAAGTGATCGAAGCGGAGCCGCCTGCCTGAGAGCACGGTGCGGCCGGTGCTCGTTGTAGAAGGCCTCGAACTCTGCGCCTGCCGACAATTCCATCCATGCAGGTCAAGCGGCATGTGAGTACTCGTGAAGGACACCGCCGAGCCGGGCTCGTCGGCGTATGTTCAAGTCAGTGATTCGCTCTGGATCCGTGATCGGGCTCGGGACGGTACGCAGCGGGGCGGCTTGGGCCAGGGCTTGATGGGCTCGGTGCCCGTTATAGAACGGTCCACCTCGCGTAGGGCGTGCCGCAGGTGACGTTCGTTCCAGATGAGGCAGCGGTCGAGAAGCTCGTGGCGGCAGGACTGCACCCATCGCTCCATGATGGAATTCATCTGCGGCATCCGAATGCCGGTGAGCACCGTCGTGATGCCCGCCTCGGCGAGGACCTCGTCCATGAGGGCCGGGAACTTCCCATCCCTGTCTCGGAGCAGAAAGCGTGCCCGGCAGCCCGCATCGTCCAGGTCCATCACCAGATTCTTTATCGCCTGGATGACCCGGTTCGCGCTCGGGTGAGCGGTGGTGCCGAGCACGCGGACGCGTCTGGTGGCGTGCTCGATGACCGCCAGGACGTTGCGGGTGCCGATTATTCATCCGGGTAGGTCAAGCCGCATGTTGGTATTCCCTGAGGACGCCGCCGAGTCGATCATGTCGGCGGATGTCAAGGCGGGTGATCTCGGCTGGGATGGTGCTCAGTTTGGGCGACGGTCGGAGGGGAGCTGCCTGTCTGAGGGTGCGGTGTGGTCGATGTTCGTTGTAGAACGCCTCGAATTCTCGCAGCGTGTGAAGTAGGTGAGGTCAGGATGCGGTCCAGTAGTTCGCGGCGGCAGGTCTGGATCCAGCGCTCCATGATCGAGTTCATGCGCGGGATGCGGATGCCGGCCTTAACGACCTGGATGCCGGCGTCGGTCAGTACGGCGTCGAAGGTGGCGGTGAACTTGGCGTCGCGGTCGCGAAGAAGGAACATGGCGGTGGTGCCTGCCTCGTGTAGGTCCATGAGGAGGTTGCGGCCGAGTTGGGTGACCCAGGGGCCGGTGGGGTGGGCGGTGGCGCCGAGGATGTGGATGCGGCGGGTGGCGTGCTCGATGACGGCGAAGACGTGGAGCCGGGCCCCGGTCAGGGTGTGGACCTCGAAGAAGTCGCACGCCAGGAGCGCGCCGGCCTGGTCGCGTAGAAAGTTCGCCCAGGTGGTGTGAGTACGTTCAGGTGACGGAGCGATGCCGTGCTCCTTCAAGATCTCCCACACGGTGGAGGCGGCGACCGTGAAACCGAGCGCGGCCAACTCGCCGTGGATACGCCGGTAGCCCCAGGAGGAGTTCTCCCGTGCCAGTCGCAACACCAGGGCGCGGATGGATCGGACGGTGCGCGGACGTCCTGGCCGCTTGGGTGCGCTGGCCGCGGCGTGACGGCGTCTCAGCAGGTCGCGGTGCCAGCGTAGGAGGGTGTCCGGGCGGACCACCAAGATCAGCTGCCGCAGCTTGTCCATGGGCAGATAGTGGAGCAGTCCTGAGAAGAGAAACCGGTCCTCCGGGCTGAATGCGGGCTTGCTCACCTGCCGCTGCAGCAACGTCAGCTGGTGCCGTAGCACCAGGATCTCGATCTCTTTGTCGCGCTCGCTTACTGGTAGCAGTCGCATGAACGAAAAGGTGTTCGTGACGGCGAGGTAGGCCAGGCGCAGTTTTGGAGGAAACTCCTCAACGGCGAGGCCAGATAGCGTGCGTACAACGACGAGACACCGCCGCCCTCCCACCGCGCGACGTCACATGCGCATGACACCTCCGCGCGCGGCCCGCCGCCGGCCCGACCACCTCGGCCCTGCCGACACAGAATCTCATCATCGACAGAGCCCGCGATGGCAGAATGTGATCATGTCGCCACCCCGAGCGAGATACTTCAACACCACCGGCCCCTGCGACCCACGACGCCACTACATGCTGCCGCCCACGCCTCAACTCCCGCAGGTGCGCGGGCTCATCGAGAAGGACCGCTACTTCGTGCTGCATGCGCCCCGGCAGGCCGGGAAAACGACCGCGCTGGACACGCTGGAGTCCGAGCTGAAGGCCGAAGGCGACATCGCCGCCGTGATGTTCTCCTGCGAGATGGCCAAGACGGCCGGTGACGACTACGCCGCCGCTGAAGCGATTCTGCTGGATTCTCTCCGCGAAGCCGACACGCTGTCGGGATGGCCGGAGGAGCTGCTGCCGCCGGCCCCCTGGCCCCAGGTCGCGCCGGGCAGCCGGTTCAATGAGGCGCTGAGCGAGTGGTGCCGCCGCAGCCCACGCCGGGTGGTCCTGATTCTCGACGAGATCGACGCGCTGCAGGGCGCCAGCATGGTCAACGTCTTCCGCCAGCTTCGCGACGGCCACAACGCCCGGCATGAAGGCCACCCGTTCCCCTCCTCCGTGGTGCTGTGCGGGGTGCGCGACGTACCCGACTACAAGGTCACCTCCGGAGGCAACCGCGATTGGTCGAATCCGGCCGGCCCGTTCACCATCATCACCGAGTCGCTGCGCCTGGGCGACTTCACGACCGACCAGGTCACCGAGCTGTACGACCAGCACACGCAGGCGACCAGCCAGGAGTTCACCAAGGACGCGGTGGAGCGGGTCTTCGAGCTGACCCAGGGACACCCCTGGCTGGTCAACGCCCTCGCGTACGAGATCACTTTCAGAATGGGGGTGCGTCGCGCCATCACCACCGCGCAGGTCGATGAGGCCAAGGAGCGGCTGATCCGGGAGCGCCCCGTCCACCTGGACGCCCTCATGGCGCGGCTGTACGAGCCCCGGGGTGGAACGAGTGATCCGGGCGATCATGGAGGGAACACCGCCGGACACAGACGCTTCCTTCGACGACGTCTCCTACGTTCGCCATCTGGGTCTCATCCGGGGAACCGGAGAGCCGGAAATCGCCAACCCGATCTACCGAGAGGTCCTGATGCGGCGCAGGCTCCTGGAACAGTACGGACCTTTCAGCGACGAGAAGCTGGCCGAGACCAGCCGGAGGATCTTCAGGCTCCTGGACCAGAATGGTGGCAGAATGTGACCATGTCGCCACCCCGAGCGAAATATTTCAACACCACCGGTCCCTGCGACCCGCAGCGCCACTACATGCTGCCCCCCGCACCACGGCTTCCCGAGGCGCGAGCGCTCATCGAGATGGACCGCTACTTCGTGCTGCACGCTCCCCGGCAGACCGGCAAAACGACCACGCTGCGCACTTTGGCCTCCGAACTCACCACCGAGGGCGACATCGCCGCCCTGATGTTCTCCTGCGAGCGCGCCAAGACGGCCGACGACGACATCGGCTGGGCGGAGTCGCTTCTGCTGGATTCTCTCCGCCAAGCCGCCGCGCGATCGGGATGGCCGGAGGAGCTGCTGCCACCGGATCCCTGGCCGCAGGCCACGCCGGGCAGCCGGTTTAATGAGGCGCTGAGCGAGTGGTGCCGCCGCAGCCCACGCCGGGTCGTGCTCTTCCTTGACGAGATCGACGCCCTGCAAGGCGCTAGCCTGGTCAGCATCCTCAGCCAGCTCCGCGACGGCCACAACGCGCGGCCAGAAGGCCAGCCGTTCCCCACATCCATCGTGCTGTGCGGGTTGCGGGATGTGCGTGACTACAAGGTCGCCTCAGGCGGTGAACCCGGTCGGTCCAACCCGGCCAGCCCGTTCAACATCATCGCTGACTCACTGCGGCTGGACGACTTCACCGCCGACCAGATCGCCGAGCTCTACAGCCAGCACACCCAGGCGACCGGCCAGGAGTTCACCAAGGACGCGCTCGACCGGGTCTTCGAGCTGACCCAGGGGCAACCGTGGCTGGTCAACGCCCTCGCCCATGAGATCACCGCCAAAATGGCGGTGATCGGCACCATCAACACCGCGCGGGTGGAAGACGCCAAGGAGCGACTGATCCGGGCACGCGCCACCCACCTGGACTCCCTGGTAGCCCGCCTGCACGACCCCCGGGTCAAGCGGGTGATCGAGCCCGTGGTGGCCGGAACCTTCCCCCACATCGACCCCACCTACGCCGGCGCCCTGTCCTACGTCCGCGATCTGGGCTTGATCAAGCAGACGCTCCCCCTGGAAGTGGCGAACCCGATTTATCGGGAGATCATCCTGCGGGTACTGGGTGACCCGTCGGAACAGTACGTGATGGCCGATCCGCACAGCTTCGTACTGCCGGACGGCCGTTTCGACCTGCCGCGCCTGCTGCGGGAGTTCGTCGTGTTCTGGCGCGAGCACGCAGAGGTCCTCATCAACCAGGAGGGCTACCACGAGGCCGCCTGCCAGATCATCCTCATGGCCTTCCTGCACCGCCTGGTCAACGGCGGCGGCCAGCTCGACCGCGAATACGCCGCCGGCACCAAACGCCTGGACGTACTGGTCCGCTGGCCCTACACCAGCCCCGAAGGCGAACGGCTGATCCAACGCGAGGCCATGGAGTTGAAGGTCTGGCGAACCCACGGAGACGACCCGACGCCCGACGGTCTCGCCCAGCTCGACCGATACCTGGACCGCCTCACCCTCTCCACCGGCGCCCTGGTCATCTTCGACCGACGCCCCGAAGCCCCGTCCTGGAAAGAACGAGGAGCTTTCGAGCAGGCGACCACACCATCCGGCCGCCAGGTCACCGTCCTACGTGTGTGACCGGTACTCAGAGCCAATCCCGTCTCTTGAAGGACGATGTGATGGTTTCCGTCGTCCAGCGGATTGCATCAGCGACCGAGGGGCGTCCTGGTTCGGTGGGCGTGCTGTCATGCAGCCCCAGATGGCCGGGCGACGTCGCTCGATCGCAGCAATGGGGGGCTCAGCATCGATGCCTGCCCTCTTCGGTACAAGGCTGCGGGCCGGCCGACCTCGGGAATGCGGCGCTCGCCCGTGGGTTCGAGGAAACCTTCTGATCGGGTCACTTTCCTGCGGAAATTGCTCGGGTCGAGCCGGAACCCCCCACACGGCCGGCTGCGCTGCGATCGGGTGCTGAGCCGGAGGGCACCCTCACGCCGTGAGCACGCGCTGGCTCATCCCGGTGGTGGCCGCCCGCCCAAGCACGGTGGCGTGTTTCGGATGAAGGACGAGACCACCTGGGTCGAGTACCTGCCCGGCGAGCGCGATCCGAAGCCGGTGTGGCTGTGGAGCTCGGCCACCGCCATCACGGCGGCTCACCTGGACCGGCTGTGGCAGGCGTTCCTCCGCAGATTCGATCTTGAGCATACGTTCCGGATGTGGAAGCAGACCCTGGGCTGGACCGCGCCCAAGCTCCGTGACCCGCACGCCGCCGACCGCTGGACCTGGCTGATCATTGTCGCCTACACCCGACTTGGCCTGACCCGCGTCCTGGCTCCCGACCTGCGCCGCCCCTGGGAACGACCCGCCCCGCCCGAGCGGCTGACCCCCGCCCGCGTCCGCAGAGGGTTTCGGCACCTGCGCCCGCGACTGCCTTTACCGGCTGGCGCGCCGAAACCCACCCGGCCAGGCCCAGGACGGCCTTTCGGCTCCAAGAACCGGGCTCGCGCCCGCCATCACGAGGTCGGCAAGACCACCAAACGCGCCGAAACCCTCACCGAACACCGCAGTCGCAAGGGTTAAACGTCAAGCTAAGCGGAACTCATCACGGCTCCGGCCGTGCCCGCCGCGCATCGGTGAGGTCGAACCCGTATCCGAGGTCCTGTTCCGCCGGGCGGTGAGCGCTGCTACCTGAATCGGCGGCCGTTCCGCCCCGGCCGACGATTCGCCACCGGCGGCGTGATGGTCACGGGGATCCCGGAGGGAGCCTGGGCGCCCGTGATGCGCCTCAGCTCGGCCTCGCCCGAGCGGACCTGACAGGTCTGCGGGACGATCCCGGCGTCGGCCATCAGGCGGGTCATGTCACGGCGCTGGTTGGGCAGCACCAGGGTGACGACGCTGCCGGACTCGCCGGCGCGGGCGGTGCGGCCGCCTCGGTGCAGGTAGTCCTTGTGGTCGCTCGGCGGGTCGACGTTGACGACGAGGTCGAGGTTGTCGACGTGGATGCCGCGGGCCGCGACGTTGGTCGCCACCAGCACCGTGACGTGGCCGGTCTTGAACTGGACGAGAGTACGGGTGCGCTGGG
Source organism: Nonomuraea sp. LPB2021202275-12-8 (assembly GCF_037044575.1). Lineage (NCBI taxonomy): Bacteria > Bacillati > Actinomycetota > Actinomycetes > Streptosporangiales > Streptosporangiaceae > Nonomuraea > Nonomuraea sp. LPB2021202275-12-8. The sequence continues at coordinate 6,248 of NZ_JBAHWD010000063.1, forward strand.
GCTGGGACTTGCCCCCGTGGAGCGCGGCAGCACGTACGCCGCTGTTCAGAAGATGTTCGGTGAGCCGATCCACGGCGTGCTTGGTGTCCAAGAACATGATCACCCGGCCGTCGCGGGCGGCGATCTCCACAGTGGTGGCCTGCTTGTCGGCGCCTTGGACGTGCAGCACGTGGTGCTCCATCGTGGTGACCGCGCCCGCCGAGGGGTCGACCGAGTGGACCACCGGGTCGGTCAGATAGCGGCGGACCAGCAGATCGACGTTGCGGTCCAGAGTGGCGGAGAACAGCATCCGCTGGCCCTCCGGGCGCACCTGGTCGAGCAGGTGGGTGATCTGCGGCATGAAGCCCATGTCGGCCATCTGGTCGGCCTCGTCCAGCACGGTGATGCCGACCTGGTCCAGGCGGCAGTCGCCGCGCTCGATGAGGTCCCTGAGCCGTCCCGGGGTCGCGACGACGACCTCGGCACCGATGCGCAGCGCATTGGCCTGCTTGCCGATCGACATGCCGCCGACGACGGTGGCCAGCCGCAGATTCAGTGATCGCGCGTACGGGGTGAGCGCGTCGGTGACTTGCTGGGCCAGTTCCCTGGTGGGAACGAGGATCAGGGCAAGCGGCTGTCGCGACTCGGCACGCCGGCCGGAGATGCGGGCAAGCAGGGCCAGGCCGAAGGCGAGCGTCTTACCTGACCCGGTGCGCCCCCGCCCCAGGACGTCCCGGCCGGCCAGGGAGTTCGGCAGCGTGGCCGCCTGGATCGGGAACGGTTCGTTCATGCCCGAGCTGGTGAGCACCTTCAGCAGCGCGGACGGCATGCTCAGTTCGGCGAAGGTCTCGGCCGCGGGCAGGCCCGGGGTGACGGTGACGGGCAGTGCGAACTCCCCCTGGAGTGCGGCAGGACGCCGCCCGTAGCCACCGGAACCGCTGGGGGCGGCTGAACGGCCCGGCTTCGGCGAGCCGAATCGGCCACCCCTGTTGGCAGGGCCGCCCGTACGGGTGGAGGTGTAGCGGTCGTGCGTGCGAGTTGAACGGGTCATGCAGAACCTTCCTTGATGCGGCACGTATCAAGTGATCCTGGGCACTGTGAGCGGCACAAGAATAGCGAGTACGGGCCGAAGAAAAGACGTGGTCGAGCCGGCGAAACAGGCTGACTCATGCGTCGAAATTATGGGCATTCTTCAGAAAGAACGGCGGCTGCGATGCCGGGCCAGAGGACTCGAGAAGACCAGTCCGAACCGGAGCTCATAGTGGTGCGTCCGGTGTGCGGCGAAAGACCAGAGATGTTGCTTTCGCGGATTGCGAGGTCGTCACGGCACGTTGGGTCCAGAAAGCAACGCGTTGGGGCCCGCACCCTATGGCGCGGGCCCCAGCGTGGTGCGTCAGTGTCAGACAGGAACGATGTTCTCCGCCTGCGGCCCCTTCTGGCCCTGGGTGACGTCGAAGCTCACCTTCTGGCCTTCCTGGAGCTCGCGGTAGCCCTGGGCGGCGATGTTCGAGTAGTGGGCGAAGACGTCAGCGCCGCCACCATCCTGCTCGATGAAGCCGAAACCCTTTTCCGCGTTGAACCACTTCACAGTGCCAGTAGCCATCTTGTATCTCCTTCGGGGCAGTGCCCGTAAAGCTCGCACCGTGCGAGCCTCGCGTCGCCGCGATGATTACCCCGTCCGGAAAAGCACCGGCAATACAAAAGTGCCACCACCGGCACAGAACGCCGGCGAGGGCACTTGTAAGTCTTCGGGAACCACAACTGCAACTGAAACAAATGTATCACAGCTCGCGTTTGCCGGGAAAATGAGGGTCGCATTTCGTCGGCTACGCCACAAAACCTTACCGCGCGTCGCACCAATATCTGTACCTGCGACAGTAGATATTCTTTTGACTGCGCTCTTCTCCGCGCGCCCGGCGGAGCAGGAGGCCCGCCGGGCCTGGGAGCCGGCCCCATCCACGCAGTTCAAGACGCTGCTGCTTGAGCAGATCACGGCGCCAGGCGCAGGACTGTGGACTGTGTCCGAACACACGATGGCCGATTGACGCCGAGCCCCAGCACAGTATAGAACCAGATGGTTATTAAACTTCGAGGTTATGGATGAGTGTGCTCGACGACACCTTCGCCGCTCTCGCAGATCCGACACGCCGGGCGATCCTCGCCCGGCTCAGGTCTGGCGAGGCCACCGTGACAGAGCTCGCCCGCCCGTTCGACATGAGCCAGCCGGCGATCTCCAAGCACCTCAGGGTGCTCGAACGCGCCGGGCTCGTCTCCCGGGGCCGGGACGCGCAACGGCGACCCTGCCGACTCGAGGCGGGTCCGCTCAAGGCCGCCACCGACTGGCTGGAGGGCTATAGCCAGTTCTGGGAGGACCGGTACCAGAAACTCGACGAACTCCTGGACGAACTCAAGGATGCAGAGGTCAACGATGAGTGAGATCGCCGACCGCTACCGGCGGCGCGCAGACGCCTTCGACCGCAAGGTCGCCGCCACACGCGCCGATCAATGGAACAACCCGTCCCCGTGCGAGAAGTGGACTGCCCGGGATGTGGTGCAGCACATCATCGACATGCACCACGTGATACTGCGCCAGCTTGACCGCACGCTCGGCGCCGCGCCGTCCGTGGAGGAGGATCCGCTCGCCGCGTTCCGTTCGGCGCGGGCCGACATCGAGGCGGTCCTGGGCGATCCTTCGCTGGCGAGCACCGAGTGCGAAACGCCCACCGGCAGGATGACGGCCGAGGAGCACATCGACAAGGTCCCCAGCGCCGATCTTCCGCTGCACGGATGGGACCTCGCCCGAGCCACCGGCCAGGACGACACCATGGACCCCGCCGACGTGGAATACCACTGGTCGACCCTCGCCGCGCTGCCGGCGGACCTGCTGGAGCAGTACCGCATACCCGGTGCGTTCGGTCCAGGCGTGGAGGTGTTCGGCCCGGAGGTGCGGGTCGGGGAGGACGCACCGCCGCAGGACCGGCTGCTCGGCTTCATCGGCCGCGATCCGCGGTGGTCCGCGTGACGGCTGGGGTCACCGTCCTGACGCCGTCCGACCGGACTGTGGTGATGCTGCGGGTCTTCAGGGCCCCTCGCCATCTGGTCTTCGACGCCTGGACCAAGCCCTCGCTGCTGGTCAAGTGGTACGGCGCGCACGGCTGGAACCTGGTCGTGGCCAAGGTCGATCTCCGTGTCGGCGGCGCGTGGCGCTTCGTCTGGGACGGACCGGACAGCGCCTCGATGGCCTCCGGCGGCCTCTACCGGGAGATCGAGCCGCCCAGCCGCCTCGCCTACACGGAGTCCTTCGACGACCATTGGTACCCGGGCGAGTCGCTGGTCAGCCACGACTTCACCGAACAGGACGACAGGGACGACGCTGACCACCACGATGCTGTTCGATTCCCAGGCCACCCGCGATCTCGTCGTCTACTCCCCCATGGCCCGCGGTGCAGCCGAGGGCTTCGACCGGCTGGACGCAGTGCTGTCCCAACGGCGTACATCCTGATGCGGGCCGGCCACCAGACCGGCCCCGGGGAACGTCGAGGTGGAGGGATCAAGAGCCGCGGGGGTCGGGGAAACCGATCCAGCGCAGCAGGATCATCCGGGCGTCGGCGGGTGCGGTGTCGCGGTCGCTGCCGAAGCGGTGCACCAGTTTCAGGTACTCCTCGTGGAATTCCTTGAGTTGCGCCATGGTCATGAAGGTGCTGGCGCGGGAGGCCTGCTGCCAGTCGCCGTCTTCGTCCCGGTCGCGGGCGAAGGCCGACAGCAGCCGTAGGTCCTCGGCGAGTTTGGAGTCGCCCAGACGCTCGGCGAGGTCTTGTTCGGCGCCGGTCAGTTCTTCGCGGGCGGGCATCCGCCGGTCGGCCTTGACTCGGCGGCTGGACCCTCATGAGGTTCGGCGGCAACGAAGGAGCCGAGCCATGGGCGACGGTCGCGCATGCGGTGTGGCTCATCGGTTTCGTGATGCTGGCCATCGCCTGCGTCGAACTGTTCCGCCGGGTCCGAAGCCCGGCGCCGGGCAGATCCTCGCCAGGGTGAGTCTGGGGGTGGCGCTGATCAGCGTCACCGCCTCGATCGCCGAGATGCTCGTCGACCTGTACGTCCTGTCCGCCACCGACACACGCGAACAGTTGAAGGCCCTGGACCAGCAGATCCGGAGCATCCCGGCAGCCGAGCAGATCCTGTACGGGTTCGGCACCCAGCTCGTCTACCTCGGCCTCCTCGTCCTGATCATTCAGTTGGCCTTCCTGAAGCGCATCAGCATGACGACGCTGACACTCGTCCTGGCCACCCTGGTCCTGTTCATCAGCTACGAACTGCTGGACGGACCCGGCCGCCAGGCCCTCATGCCGTTGGCGGTCCTGTGCATGTGGCTGGCCCTGGCGCCCCTGGGATGGCGGCTGTTGAAGCCGGCGGCCCCGGCCGGCACCAGCATCAGATCAGGGCAGCGGACTACGACGGGCCGGCTACCTTCTACGTCTGGCACGACGAACAAGCCGGGCAGTTGCGGTGCTCGACGGCGTCCCTCGCTCCCACCGACCTGCCCTTCGGCGGGGCCTACCAGCCAACGGACGATCTCGATGGCATCGTCACGGGCTTCCTCACCGACGAGACCCCTGGACTCGTCCTCTGGGACGACCTCGAACCAGTCGCCGTGGGCGAACCAGATGGGGCCTTCCCGCCGTTTCCCGTGTGGATCTTCGACCTCAGGCTCGGCCGCTGAAGCTTCAGCGGTAGTCCGGAGAAGATAGTAGAGCCGCTCATCGGCCCATAGCGTGGTCACCGTCACCACGCCGTTGTCGGTCTGCCGAGGCGGCTCAGCCATTGGCGGCCCACATGCGCGGTGGCCGTGCCGTCCTTGCGGTGCCGCTGTCATCGATCACCAGCACCCCACCCGCATGCGCTGTGGTCGCCGGCTCGGCCAGCAGCAACTCCAAGCGCCGGGTATTGATCCGATCGGGATCCCAGCACGATTCGGACAGGAAATACTGCAGCCGCTGCGCTCTTGGATCCGGTCACAGGCTCGGCCCCGGCCAGCGCCGTGGCCGTCTTGTTGCGCTCCCGCGGAGCCAGCAACCCCGTCACATACTCCCGAAACCCGCGCCGCTGCCCCACATGGGTGAATACCTCATCGAAGCACGCCGCGTACTCCTCCAACGGCCCCGGCGCGGGCGGACACGGCTTGGCCTTGGTCATCGGCCCCGGCTCCCTTCATCCGGAAGCCCCCGCATTCTCCGCCCTACCCGACCCCATGCCTGAACTAACGAACTACCGGTAGCATGACAACCGTCCAATCTGGTCAGGGATTCCCTCTGTATTTCTTTTATCCGTCGACGGCCTCAGCATGCGTCACGATGCAATTGGAGTCACTGCTTCGGCCTGGCGGGTGAACGCCCCGGGATTCACCACAATTCATATCCATCCCCGTCTACTGGTCTCGATCCCTGCCTGGAATCGACTTACCGCGTTGAGCCGATCGGTCAGGGCATTCATCATCCGCTGAACGCTGCGAACCGAGACCGACAGGATCCGGGCGGCCGATTCGTCGGTGTGTCCTTCAGCCAGAAGGCGAAGCAGGCTGCGCTCCTGCGGGGTCAGTCCTTGTTCGTTGCGCGCGGGCGATCGGCTCAGCGGAGTCCCGGACGTCCATACCCGCTCGAACAGTTCGTACAGGCCCAGGACGATTCCGGGGGTGCACAACTCCAAGGCCCCCCCGATCGGCTGGATCGGGTCGATGGGCACGAGGGCGATCCGCCGATCGACGATGACTAATCGCATCGGGAGCGTCGGGACGGTTCTGCACTCCTCCCCCAGCTCCGCCATCGCGCGCACGTAACTCAAGGTCACCTGGTCGTTACGCATGCTGTCCAGGTAAACGGTCCGGATCTGCACGCCTCGTTCGAGGGCCAGCTGATTGAGGGGCTTTTCCGACTCGATGGTCGCCGGGCTCTGCGCGCCACCTGTACTGAAGGACACGCATTCCACTCGGGCGCTGTAGGCAAGCTCGGTCAGGCGTTCCCTGACGGTGTCGAGGCCGTCCAGCCGCCGGACCTCCTCGCGTTGTTCCTGGTCCGAGTAGACGGCGGCGATCGAGGCGATCGACGCCCGGGCGGCCTCCAGTTGCTGCTGGCGCGCCACGACATCGGCTTCGACCTTCGCCAGAAGCGCTGTCAGGCCCGCCTGTGGCCGTACTGCCCGTAGCGTCCCGTCATCGAACGCCGAGCGCACCAAGGCCAGGTCGATGAGGATGTCGAGCGCCTCCCGGACGTGGTCTTCGTTCAGATTCAGCTGTTCAGCGATTTGCACGATTCCGAACTGAGGGTTGGCCAACATTGCTCGATAAACAGACTCGTCCCGCGTGGACAGACCCAACGCACTCAGCACGATCGGCCTCCATGACCAGTGAGTGTGGTCACGGACACCCCATTCGAGAGTCTCGAACGGGGTGTCCGTTTGTTGCCCTGACGAGGGTAACGGCGGGCGGTATGTTTTGGGTTTATCCGCTCTATGTCACCGGTCGATTACCCGTTGCGTCGAAGACGTGCTCACGCTCTGCAGCAGGAACTCGCCGTGCGTAGAGGTAAATCGCGGCGAGCGTCGCGGCAAGTGCGACGGAGAGCAGCAGAATCCGGTAATCCAGAATCGCGATCAGGCCCGCCCCCAACGCTATCGAGGCGGTCTGCGGCACCGTGACGCTCATTTCGAACGCGGCGAAGCACCGGCCGAGCAGTTCGCTGGGAGCGGCGCGCTGGATGACGACCGAGGTGCCGACCACCATCCAGGGGGTGGCCACGCCGAGCAGGAACGTGCCGGCCACCACGACCGAGTCATACGAGGTCGTCAGCAGGACACTGCACGCCGCGCAGGCAACCAGGCCGTACGCCACCAGGAGGTATTCGCCGGTTCTGCGCATCACGATGCTCGCCGTGGCGCCGCCCACCACGGCCCCGACGCCCATGGCCGAGCCCAGCACGCCGATGAAGGCCGGCTCGTGCTCCAGCCCCACGGTGACCACCACGAAGCCCACCGATTCGAAGAATCCGATAGTCAGCATCGCCAATCCGCAGGCCATCACCAGTTGCCGAAGCTCGCGCGTTCTGCCAAGGTAACGGATTCCAGAGGCGATCTCCGTCGCCCAATGCTGTTTGGTCGGCTGCGGAGCCGACTCGTCCACCTTCATCGCCACCAGTGTGGCCGCCGCCACCAGGAAGGTGATGATGTCGATTGCGATGAGTGCGTTTGAGCCGAGCAAAGCGTAGAGTCCCGCACCCGCCATGGGAGCGACGATCCGGAGCAGTCCGCGGATCGTCTGAATGGCTCCGTTCGCATCGCCGAGTAGTTCCTCGGACACCAAAGCGGGCAACAGCGCGGACTGGGCAGGACCGAGGAGGCTGCTGGACGCGCCATAGGCGAACATCACCACGTAGACCAGCCAGAGTTGATCCGGACCGGTGATCAGAAAGAGCGGCAGTAGCAGCACTGGAGTAATGAGATTGACCGAGATCAGCAATGGGCGCCGACGTACCCGGTCGACAATCAGGCCTGATACGGGCAGCAGCAGGCTGCCCGCGGCATAGGCGAACATGACCAGGCCGGCCGCGCTCGCGCTGCCCGTGCGTTCCTGCACCGAGATGGCGATCGCCAGCCACATGGCGAAACTACCGAAGTTGGAAAAGGCATCGCCGATAAGAAAAAGTCTGGCCTGCCGTTGCGCCAAGAGTTTCCACATCACAAATTTCCGTTACGTTGAGGAGAGTGTCAGGGCGATGCATCATGAAGCTGATGAGGGGTTTGTTCAGCCGTACTCCCCCGAGTTCGTAGAGCCGTTCGGGTCGCGCGGGAGTTTCTGTGGCGTGCCGATTCGGAAGGTGGACGAGACCCGGCCGGACGACGTGGTCGTTCTTGGCGCCCCCTTCGACTGGGGCACCAGTTTCCGGCCGGGTGCGCGCTTCGGCCCGCGCGCCATCCGCGATGCGGACTACCTCGAGGCGGACGGGGTGCGACCGCACCTCGCGGCGGGGCTGGATCCGCTCTCCGAGATGTCGGTCGTGGACGCCGGTGACATTCCCATGGTGCGGGGCTACATAGAGGAGTCGCTCCAGAGCATCGAACGCTATGTGCACGAGGTCGCCCGGGCCGGCGGCATTCCCATCGTGCTCGGCGGGGACCACTCCATCACCTTTCCCAACGCGACGGCTGTGGCGCGCCATTATGGTTACGGCGAGGTGGCCCTCGTTCATTTCGACGCGCACGCGGACACCGGCGTCTATTCGCGGGCCGAGATGATGGGGCACGGCGCGCCGATGCGGCGGCTCATCGAGTCCGGAGCGGTGCCGGGACACCGATTCGTCCAGGTCGGGTTGCGTGGCTACTGGCCGCCGCCGGAGATCGTGGAGTGGATGCGCGAGCGTGACATGCGCAGCTACTACATGGAGGAAGTGAACAAGCGCGGCCTCGACGCGGTCCTGGACGAGGCGGTCGCGCACGTACTGGCCCCGCGGGAGAACAAGCCGGCTCGCGTGGTCTTCCTGTCGATCGACATCGATGTGGTGGATCCGGGCATGGCACCGGGCACGGGGACTCCTGAGCCAGGTGGTCTGACCTCTCGTCAGCTGCTTGATGCGGTACGGCGTCTCGCACGCGAGCTTCCGGTCGTCGGCGGCGACATCGTCGAAGTCTCCCCGCATTACGACCAGCCCATGAACATCACCGCGCTGCTGGCGCATCGCGTGGTCCTCGAACTACTCACCGGCCTGGCCGAAGGCAGGCGGGCCGACGCCGCAGTGATAGCCTGAGCGGCTCATGCTCTCCCCTGCTCAGTGCGGACGTGCCCCGGATTCTGGCCAGCCAGCTGGACGCCTCACGGAAGTCCTCTTCCGACGCGCCCGGCTGCGTGCGCGCAAGAGAGCCCTCAGCGCATGGATAGCTTCCGAGGAAGCGCACGTCCGTTGAGTTGCGATGCAGCGCGGACACGGCCTCGCCCATCCGGGCCTCGGAGATGTGACCGGCGCAGTCGAGGTGGAAGAAGTAGTTGCCGATTCCATCTCCGGTCGGACGTGACTCCACGCGGGTCAGGTTGATCCCGCGCAGGGAGAATTCGGTCAGCGCCCACGCCAGTGCGCCAGGCCGGTCCTCGCGGAGGAAGACGATCAGCGAGGTCCGGTCGGCGCCGGTGCGCCCCGGCGGTACGCCCGGCCGTCCGACCCTGACGAAACGCGTGACGGTGTCGGCCCGATCGCCGATCCTGGAAGCGACCTCGGCCAGGCCGTAGCGCCGGGCGGCGATCGGGGCCGCGATGGCGGCATCGTGCGGCGCGCCGATCTCGGCCACTTCCTGGGCAGCGGCGGCGGTGGACGGAGCGGTGACGAGAACCGCGCCGGGGAACTCACGGACGATGAAACCCCGGCACTGGGCGTGGGCTGCCGGGTGGGAGATCACCCGCTTGATCTCGTCAGGTCTGGAGCCTGGCCGTACCAGCAGGGAGAACTCCACGGGCAGAAACGTCTCGGCCGTGATGATCAGCGGCTCTCCCCAGGCCAGCTCGTCCAGAGTCGAGACGATCGCCCCCTCGACGGAATTCTCAAGAGGGATGACCGCCGCGTCGACCTCGCCGTTGCGGGCCGCCTGGAGCGCGGCGCCGATGGTCGGGAAGGGGACGTGCGCGCTGTGTGAATCCAGTTGTTGCAGCGCGGTCTCGCAGAAAGTACCTGTCGGCCCTAAATATGCAGTCTTTGACATCACGAAGACCTTCTAATGGGTTTCCTGGGGCGGCCCGCCCGCGTGTGGCGGGCCGCCCCACACGGTCAGGCCACTGCCAGCTGCTCGCGAACACTGCGCGGACGCATGTCGACCCATACTTCGTCGATGCGTCGCAGGCAATCCTCACGGGAACCGCTGGTTCCCTCGTCGTACCAGCCTGCCGGGTTCTCCCTTCCGACCTGCCAGAGCGAATACTGCTCCTCGTTGTTCAGCACGACCTTGTGCGTGGGGCTTCCAGTCATATTCCAACTCCCTTTCTAGGAATTACCTCGAATTTCCGCGTCACGCTGGGAGATCGATAGACCACAAGTCGTCCATCGTCTCGTGGCTGATCTGCTTGGCCAGATCCCGGTGCGCCGCGTAACCCATGTTGATGATCACCCTCCGTCCCTGCTCGACGGGATAGACGCGGTGCATCGTGGTGTCCGTCCGCATGAGATAGAGGTCGCCGGCGCCAAGCTCCAACGAATAGATGGGATTGTTCGCCAGGATGCGATTCACCTGCGGATCACGCTTGTTCCACTGCGAGTTCGGCACGCACTGCACGAATCCGCCGAACTGCGCCGGTGGGCATTCGATGACCCACACCAGCGCGAAACTGTAGTCATCCCAGTGCCAGCCGTGGGTGTCGCCGTTCCGCTCGAGCGAGGTGATGACGTAGCGCTCCGGCAGGTACGGACACGGCAGCACCTCTTCGCCGGCCACGAAGTCAAGGACACCGTGATTCAGGATCTCCGAGTACACCGATGGAATGATGGAGCTGTGTGCGTTGATCGCCTCCTGCCGGACGTTCCGCATGCGCCGCGGCGTGTCGCCCGTCTCCCTGAAGGTGAGATCCCGGCGAATACCCGCCTTCTCGACCAGGTCCGTGACGTCCGACGCCACGGCGGCTTTGATGCTCGGGGGGACGGCGAACGACACCTTGGCGAAACCGAAGGTGCGGAAGCCCTTCCTGGCCTCGTCGAGTTCCTCCTGATCGACGTCCAGCAGCCGGCTCTTGAACTCACCGGCGAGGTCGGTGGTGCAGGTGATGGTCATTTTCTCTCCAATCTGGTCAGGCGGTTTTGGCACGGAGCAGGTAACCCAGCTCCAGTTCTGTGGAGTCCACCTGGATCGCCGGATGGTCGACGGCGACCACCTCAGCGTCCGCTTCGGCGAACAGCGACTCCCAGACGCCACGCTCGACGAGCCGCTGCTCGGTCAGGGCGTGCAGGAGGAAGTAGGGGTTGTAGTAGGAGACGCCGAGGCCGTGCGCCATGATCTTGCGGTTGTCCGGCTGGTGGTCCACCTCCACCACGACCCAGTGCGCGGCGGGGTAGCGCTGGAAGGCCGTCTTGACCAGCGTGCGAACCGCGTCCACGCCGTCCTGCTCCAGCATTTCCTGCAGGACGAACGAGGTCAGGAAGCACAGGCTGCCGTCGTCGGGCAGATCGAGCGTCAGGGCGTCAGCCGCCGTACCCTGCCGGATGGTGATGCGGTCGGCGAGGCCCGCGTCAGCGACGCGTCGGCGGGCCAGTTCGACGGAGCCGGCGTCCGGGTCGACGCCGACGCCGCGGATTTCCGGGCGCATCTTGCACAGCTCGACGAGGAACGCGGCGTCGCCGCAGCCCAGGTCGACGACCAGGTGCTCGCCGTCGGGCAGCCGGTCCAGGAGCCCGGAAGTCAGCGGCAGCGCGTCGTACATGCTCATGCCGCAACTGCCGGCTCCGACCTTGGCGCCCTCCCGCGTGGCGAAGGGCGCGCCTGCCTGCAGGGTCTTGGCTATCTGCCCGAACGTTCCCGCGTAGCCGCCGACCAGCAGCGTGTACCAGGGCAGGAAGGGGGCCAGCTCAGCGCCCTTGGCCGTGAGGCGCCACCCGATCTCCTCCACGAGATAGCCCTCGTTGGCCAGGTAGGAGAAGTAGGCCTGCAGCCGCTCCTCGTTCAGCTTCAGCAGCTTGGCTACCTCGCGCACCGACACCCCCTGCCGCTCGGCCAGCAGACCGTAGATCCCCGAGTCGTGCAGCTGGTGCAGGGCCTGGGCCAGCGCCATGTAGCGGATCGGCTGGATGGCCTCCACCAGGCGGTGCTCGAAGTCATTGTTCGTCTTCATGATCATTCTCATTTCCTGTGTTCGTTGATTTCCCGCAGCCTGTCTGCGACACGCGGGCCTATCTCGGCGATGGATTCAGGTCGCATCAGGTCGTCATGCGTGGCGTCGACCGGGTGCGCGAACACCTGGCCACTGACGTAGGAGTCCCATTCGGCGGAGGCGGAGCGCCGCATATCCCAGGTGCGTTCCGCGACGAAGAGGAGGGCATCCCCGAGGAATTTCCCGGGGACGAAGCCGGACATCAGCCGGGCATTGTTTCTGACGACGGCGACCATGTTGGCGACGATGTCACCCTCGAATCCGCTGAGCGGCTCAAGGCCCGAATTCTGGCCTATCAGATCTGCCAGAATCTCTTTCGCTTCGGCTACGCCGAGGTCGTCTTCCTCCTCCAGCATTGGATAGCTGTCGAACAATGTCAAGAGCGAGATCTCCTCGCCATTGTTCTGCAGCTGCGTCGCCATTTCATGCACGACCAGACCGCCGAAAGACCAGCCGGCCAGATTGTACGGGCCGCTCGGCTGAATGCGCTGAATCAGCTCGATATATTCCGCGGCCATTTCCGGAATGCTCTCCGGGAGTTCTCCGCCGTCTCTCAGCCCCCGGGCCTGGAGGGCATAAAGGGGGCGCTCGCGGTCGATGTGACGGAGCAGCCCGGAATAGGACCAGCTCAACCCGCCCACCGGATGCACGCAGAACACCGGCGCCCTGCTGCCTCCCGAGCGCAGCGGTATCAGCATGTCGAGCGGATCCTGGGCTC
>NZ_JBAHWD010000064.1:0-18291 GCF_037044575.1 Nonomuraea sp. LPB2021202275-12-8
CGAACAGCGCCTCGATGCTTCGTCGTCGAGGCCGGAACCGCGGCTCCAGAGCGCGGGATGGCAGGAACGAAACTAGGCATTGCCCCTGCCGTTGCGCGTCGGCCGTCATACCGAGATTGCGTACCTCCTGAGAACGAAGGGCCGCCAGGTCATCCCTGCGATGTACTCCCAGAGACCGTGAGCCCCGTCACAACGGCCGATGCGGGGACGGACAGGCAAGCGTGACAATGTGCCAGTGGAAACTGGTGAGCGACCACCGTGGTGGCGGCATGTGCTCGACCTGGCCAGCCGGCTGGACCCCCCGGACCGTCGCGGCGTCCGGGACACGCCGGGGCTGAGTGGCGACGGACCCCCAAGGCCGTCTCGCAGAGCACTCGCCGCCGACGTGCTGGTGGCGCTCGTCCTGACGGTCATCGCGGTGACCGTATCGGCGAGCTATCCGGTGAGCGGCCCCATCGCGGATCAGCCCGAAGTGATCGAGTACTTGCGGCTCCGACCTGCCTACCCGCCCCCACCGCCGGTTCCCGATCCCCAGCCGGTTCCCGATCCCCAGCCGGTTCCTGATTCCCCGACCGGCTACCCGCCACCTTCTGGCGTCCTGTCCAACGGCCCATCCACACCCTCTGGCCACCCGTCCGGCAACGCGCCGGCCCAGACTCTGCCCTACGATCCGCCCGCGTTCCTGGTGGCGCTGACGGCGTTGCCGCTGGCGGCGCGGCGCCGGTACCCGCTCATCACCTTCTGGGTGGTGCTGGCCGCGGCGCTGGCCACCCACGCGGGTGCCACCTGGATCACCGTGCTGACCTGCGCTGTCGCCGCGTACGGTGCCGTCGTCCACAGTCGTAACAGGTTCCTGGCAATGGGGGGCCTCGTGCTCGCGGCCGGGCTCGCCGGTGGCGCCTTCCGGGACGTCGCGCCTGCGCTGCCGATTTGGATGGGGCCGTTCGTCGTCCTGCTGAGCGTCGGCGTCTTCGGGAGCTTCGTCCGTTTCTGGCGGCGACAGTTGGGAGCCAGCCGGCATCGGCTCGCCGAGCTGCAGCAGGCGCAGGCAAACACCATGCGCAGGGCTGTCGCGGAGGAGCGCTCCCGGATCGCCGCCGAGCTCCACGACGTGGTGACCCACAATGTCAGCGTGATGGTGATCCAGGCGGGCGCGGCCCGCAAGGTCATGGACGTGGAGCCGGAACAGTCGAAGCAGGCTCTGCTCGCGATCGAGTCCGGCGGCCGGGCCGCCATGGCCGAGCTGCGCCATGTCATGGGCCTGCTCGCCGGCCCGAGCGGCGAGCGTCTCGACGGGCCTTCCGACGGGCTCGAACCCCAACCCGGGCTCGACCAGCTCGACGCCCTGGTGGAACGGGTCCGCGCCGCCGGCGTGCCGGTGAGCGTCGAGGTGTCGCCGCCTGGGCCCCTGCCTCCCGGGATCGACCTGGCCGCCTACCGCGTCGTGCAGGAGGCCCTCACCAACACGATCAAGCACGCAGTCGGGGCCGCCGCGTCCGTGACGATCGGTCATGACGGCGACTGGCTGGAGATCGAGGTGACTGACACCGGCGGAGCACGGACCGCCGGGCCGCGGACCGGCAACGGCAGGGGGCTGATCGGGTTGCGCGAGCGGCTCGCTGTCTACGGCGGGACTCTGGACGCGGGGCCGACTGCCGGGGGCGGGTTCCGGCTCCAGGCCCGCGTCCCGTGGAGGACACCATGACTGAGCGGTTGCGCGCCGTCATCGCCGACGACCAGGCACTGGTACGCACGGGCTTCCGCATGATCCTCGCCGCCGACGGCATCGAAGTGGCGGCCGAGGCCGCCAACGGGCACGAAGCCATCGCCGCGGTCCGCCGTACCAGGCCCGACGTTGTGCTCATGGACATCAGGATGCCGCAGATGGACGGGCTCGAAGCCACCCGGCGGATTCTCTCGGGCGGTGCCGAGGACACCCGCGTGCTGATCCTGACCACCTACGACCTCGACCACTACGTGTACGCCGCGCTCGCTGCGGGGGCGAGCGGGTTCCTGCTCAAGGACGTCACCCCCGAACACCTGGTGGCCGCGGTACGCCTGGTGCGCTCCGGCGACGCCCTGCTCGCGCCCACCATCACCCGCCGCCTGGTCGAACGTTTCGCCCGCCGCGACAACGTGAGGCCCGCCCTCCACCGTGATCTCTCCGAGCTGACGCCTCGGGAACTGGACGTGCTGCGGCTGCTCGCCACCGGCCTGAGCAACGCCGAACTCGCCGACCAGCTGACCCTCAGCGTGGCCACGGTGAAGACCCACGTCGCGCGCATCCTGTCCAAGCTCGGCCTGCGCGACCGTGTCCAAGCCGTGGTGGTCGCCTACGAGACCGGCCTGATCTCTCCTGGCGGCACCGGCCGACCTGAATAGACGTTCCCAGAGCGATCCCGATCACGCACGACCGTCGGCCGCTCTCCTCGCCGGATAGATGAGGATGAGATCCACGCCTGGACGCGTATACAGGCGCAGCCGGTAGAGGCCAGGACCGTTGCGCGCGAGATTGGGGAAGCGCACCTTGCTCGCCGACAGCGTCTGCATCGCCAGGTGACCCGATTCGCTAATGATGTCCGCCTCGACCACCTTGTCCCAGCCTTTGCGTCGCAGGGGTGGCGGGGCCGAGCGCAGCGCCTTCGCCGTGACGCAGGTCGCCCAGTCCTGAGTGGGTGTGAAGATCAGGGCCAGCTGACCACTGGTTGCCAGGGTGTCGACCGATTTCGCATTCCAGATCACCTCGGAGTCTTCCTCGGTGTCCGCTTCCGCGTCATAGATGCCGTAAGGCAGGGTGTCCCAGTCGTAATAGGACGCGGTCGCCTGGGACCGAGTACGTAGCGCGGGCCACGGATCGCGGCACAGGGCGTCCTCCTCGCGCGCCTCGCGCTTCAACTGTTCGCGCGCGATGTCCTCCTTCTCTGCCTGCTGCTGGTGTATCTGAGCGGACGACAGCAACAGTTCCGGATATTTCCGTCCAATGACCTCCGGGCAGAGCAGCGCGAGCAGCGCAGGCCGAGCCTTGACCGGCTCCCCGGCTGTGAACCTGGTGCACGCATCCCAGCCCTTGCCGAGCAGTTCCTGGTCCGAGACATCGCGGTCGGGCTTGCTCACGCTGCACAGGTAGGCCCGGTCGCGCTGGTGGGCCGGGATGTCCGCGACACGTGGCGGTTTCGACCACCCCCAGCATTCCATGAGCTCATCGCTCTGCCAGGTGTAGGTGAACTGTGAACGGCCCTCGGGTTCGACAACCATCAGCAGGAGGACCGTGGCCACGGCCGCGACGGCTGTGGGCACTCGCAGAGGCGCCTTCTGCCTCGGCTCACGGTTCAGTTCATGTGCCGTGCGCGCCAGCCAGACGATGTAGAGCACATCCATCGCCTCGGCGATCGACTCGATCGTGCTGCCCCTCGTCAGGCCATCTACGAGCTCTACCAGGAACCCGCTCGCGAATGTGCCCAGACCGATGAGGAGCGTCGCCCGGCTCCAGCGTCCGTCGCGCCGCTGGGCGAGCAGGAGCATCACCATCACGACGAACGTGGCCACTCCCGCGGCCATGACGGTCGCTGAGTAGGCCGGACTCACGAAGAACTGGGGCTTCGCATCGTCCGCCAGGCCGTTCACGAGCGATCGAGCCGGTTCCACCAGCCCGAGCAGGAGCAGAGCCAGTCGGAAAGGCCAACCTGACCCGGTGAGCACCACCGTGAGCAGCACGAGCGCAGGCACCCAGAGCACCAGCCCGATGACCGTTTCGACCAGGCCTGGGAAGAGCGAGGGGATCAGCAGCCACATCACGTCGGCGTACAGCAGCAGCCGTAACCACGTGGCCGCCCGACGCATCGGCACGGCCATAGGCGCGGGCCCCCGCAGAACCTGCCACAGCATCCACGAGTTCACCAGTCCGAGCAGCAGCAACCCGCCCAGCACCGGCACCAGAGGAGACTCCCCGACGATCTCGTCGGGCGGGTACCACATGGTGACCAGCCATGCGGGTGCCGGGGTGCCGATCACCAGGCTGAGGATGATCGAACCGAGGGTGATGGCTAAGCAGGCAGAAGCCGCCAAACGGTATGTGCGCACAATGAGGCTTGATCGTAGTACGACCGAGTAATGCTCTCGTGAATGTCCAGTGGGGGTCCCCGGAGCTGGTCGACCAACACTGTCCACGGCGCGCTTCCGACAGCAATGCGGCAACTGCCACGTCAAGAGGTTCTCGAAGTAGATGTTGCGAAGAATGTCGAGAACGGCCTGGCAGCTCCGTCTCAGGGGCGGATGCGGCCACCGTGGCCGTACCGCACCAAGGAGACCCAGCATGACGATCCTGCGGATGGACAACGTCCTCATCGTTGTCGACGACCTTGACGCTGTTGTTTCGTTCTTCATCGAACTCGGCATGGAGCTGGAGGGCAAGGCGCCGATCGAGGGACGTTGGGTGGAGCGAGTCATCGGGATCGACGACGTTCGACAGGACGTCGCAATGCTGCGGACCCCGGACGGCCACGGCCGAATCGAGCTGGCGATGTTCCACACGCCGAAGGCGATCAGCGCTGAGCCGAAGGACGCACCGGCGAACACGCTGGGCATTCGTCGCATCATGTTCGCCGTCGACGACATCGAGGACGTCCTTGCCCGCCTGCACACCCACGGCGCCGAACTCGTCGGCGAGCTGGCGCAGTACGAGGACCTCTATCGGCTCTGCTACGTCCGCGGCCCCGAGGGCATCATCGTCGGACTGGCCGAACAGCTCAGCTGAAGGCCGCCGAAGGGACCGTGCATCCCAAAGAACCGCTTGGCGCCGCGAGGGGCGCACCCGGTAGAACGATCCAGACATAGGGGATAAATGGGCCTACATCGGAAAAGGTTGACTGGTGAGGCCGCTGCTTCCCATACGGAGAGGAGATGGCATGTCTTCCGTCATGCATCGTTCCATGCAGGTCACCGAGCCCGAGGGGGACATTTCGCTGGTTCGGGTGGACACCCAGGAGCCGGGCCCTGGCCAGGTGCGGGTCACCGTCGAGGCGTGCGGGGTGTGCCACTCCGACGCGTTGGTCATCGCCGGAGCCATTCCGGGCACCACCTTTCCCGTCACGACGGGGCACGAGATCGCCGGGCGCATCGACGCGATCGGCGCAAACGTCACCGGCTGGTCCGTTGGTGATCGGGTGGCGGTCGGCTGGTACGGAGGCAGTTGCGGCCACTGCGATGCCTGCCGAGAGGGCGATGGCGTCCTCTGCCCCGAGCTTCAGGTGCCGGGTGCCGCGTACGCCGGAGGGTTCGCCGACTCCGTCGTGGTGCCGGCCGTCGCCCTGGCCTCAGTCCCGGACGAGCTCACGGCGGTGGAAGCCGCGCCCCTGGCCTGCGCCGGCGTGACCGTGTTCAACGCGCTGCGCCGCAGTTCCGCGCGTCCAGGCGACACCGTCGCCGTCCTCGGTCTGGGCGGCTTGGGGCACCTGGGCGTTCAGTTCGCCTGGAAGATGGGCTTCCACACCATCGCGATGGCTCGCGGTCCCGACAAGGCGCCGCTGGCTCACAAGCTCGGCGCGTCCCACTACATCGACAGCGCCACCGAGAAGACGGCCGACGCGCTGCAGGCCCACGGGGGAGCCAAGGTGGTGCTGGCGACGGTGACCGACGCCGCGGCGATGTCCGCGACGGTCGACGGGCTGGGACGCCGCGGCGAGCTCATCATCGCCGGCGTCGCCATGGAGCCGCTGGACATCACGCCGCTGCAGCTCGTGAGCGGGGCCAAGCGGGTCTACGGGCACGCTTCCGGCATCGCGGTCGACACTCAGAACACCTTGAAGTTCGCCGCCCAGACCGGCGTCCGGGCGTGGACCGAGGAGATTCCGTTGGAGGAAGCCGGTGCGGCGTACCAGAAGATGCTCTCCGGCCAGGCCCGCTTCCGCATGGTCCTGACCACCGGCAACTGAATGCCTCGGCACATCCAGCACACGCACCAAGGGCTTCACCACATGATTGACAGACGCACGTTCGGCAAAGCCGTGGGGCTCGGCGCAGCCGCTGCCTTCCTGGCCGACGTGCCGGGCCGGGCCACCGCGCAGGACGCGACCATGACTCCGACCGTGCCCACGGTTGATCCCAGCCCGCAACCTTCCTCTTTCGGTTCGCTCAAGCAGATCAGGGCCGGTCTGCTGAACGTCGGCTACGCCGAGGCGGGCCCCGCCGACGGGGTCGCGGACCGCCGACAACCCCGACTATGCCAGCATCGTGATCCACAACTATCGCTGGCGGTTGAGCCTCGCCGACGGCGAACGCCGCTACGACGCTTTCGAGAGGCGACTTGCCGCGCGACCCGTCATCACGGTGCCGACCATCACCCTCGACCCCGGTCGCGACCCGTTCACCGCACCGGGCAACGGTTCCTCGTACCGGGACATGTTCACGGGCAAGTACGAGCACCGTCTCCTGGACATCGGCCACAACCTGCCGCAGGAAGCGCCTGCAGCCTTCGCTCAGGCCGTCGTCGACGTGGACCGCTTCTGACGGACGCGCGGCCACGGCCGTCATCGGCGACACGTCGACGTGCTCGGCGGGCGATGGGGCTCTTTGCAAATCTACATTGTAAAGGGCGTGGGTATTGAAACCAGACAGAACCAACCAGGCGCTACGTACGGCCGTCGTCGGCTGCTCGCGACGGAGGTCATCTGTCCCGGGGCACTGTCTGTGCCGGTGCCGCGTGCGGCTTGTCCTCGGGCTTCGTCGCTGCCGGGCCCTGGTCGTCGTCGAGGTACGCCTCCGGCACCTCGGGCGGGATCGGCACCAGCTCCTTGCGCGTCACGAACGTGTCGAGCAGCGAGAGCAGCATGGCCAGGACCGGCACCGCCAGCAGCGCGCCCACCGCTCCGAAGAGCTGCGCTCCCAGGAGCACGCCGGCGAACGCGACGCCCGGATGCATGTTCACCGCCCGCCCGCTGATGCGCGGTTCCAGCGTCAGGTTCTCCACCTGCTGGTAGAGGATCGCCCAGGCCAGCGCCGCCAACCCGACCCAGGGCCGGGGCGAGACCAGGCCCACGATGGTGGGCAGCGCGATCGCGATGTACGTGCCGATCGTGGGCACGAACTGGGCCACGATGCCCGTCCACACGCCCAGTGCCAGCCACGAGGGCATGCCGATCAGCATGAACACGATGGCCGAGGTGGCGCCGTTGATCGTGGCCAGGATGAGCCGGGCGGAGACGTAGCCGCCGGTCTTGACCAGCGACACGTCCCACACGGTGAGGAAGATCTGCTGGATGCGGCCGGGCAGGAGCTGGGCGAGCCAGCGCCGCAGTCGGGGGCCGTCGGCGGAGAAGTAGAAGGTCAGCAACAGGAGGGCGAAGGTGTTGAACACCGCCGCGGTGATCGTGCCGAGCAGGCCGAGCACGCCGCCGACCAGGTCCTGGGCGTAGGTGGCGGCCTGTTGGGGGGTCAGGTTGATGGAATCGAGGATGGTGGAGATGTCGTACTTGGTGCCGAACCTGGCGTTGATCCAGTCGATGGCGCCGGTGACCACCTCGGGCAGCGCCCGCACGAGTAACGCGGCCTGTTCGACGAACAGGTTGCCGAACAGGAAGAGGAAGGCCCCTGTGAGCAGGGCGATCCCGATCATCACGAGGATGGCTGCCGCACCGCGGCGCATGTGCCGGGCAAGCCGGCCCACCGCGGGCTCCATCGCCAGCGACAGGAACCAGGCCATCACCACGATGACGACCAGCGAACCCGCGTCCGTGAGAATGAAGCGGATGAAGTACACGACGACGACGATGGCGACGATGGTTAACCCGACCCGCCACACGTTGGCGGCCGAGAGGAGCACTTGGACCGGGGGGGCAGCCTCGGGACGGGACTCCCGGGGCTCGATCGGCTTGGTCATGGCACTCTCCTGACCGGACCACGCGACGATATGCCTCACCAGCGTCTCTTCCCGACCGTAGCCAGCCCTCGTTCGGGAGCTTCTGGATCCGGAGTTCACAGAGATCGGAGCGTCTGGACGCTGGTGGGACGCGGAGTCGATCCTGACGATGATGAGTGCAGAAACCGTGGCTTCGGAGTCACCGGTCAAGGTCACGGTCAGCGAGATGTCTGGGGTCGTGCTGGCGCGCGGGATTGTTCACCTGACCTACTTTGCCGACAATCAGGGGCGCCGGGCCTGGCGGAGCTCCCTGTGGCGACTGACGGAGACGGGCTGGCGCGTGTACTTCCATCAGGGCACTTTGGCTGTCTGAGTGCCTGTGTCCCAGCCGGATTCGGCGCGAGTAGGGGATCGAGAGGCATGCTGCCTGGGCGGCTGTCACCCTGATGAGCAGACGCCTGACCCGCCGAGAACTCCCGCAGCCCGTACACCTTCTTGACCTCGTCCTGGTGGTCGAACTGCGCTGCCGGCCAGGCGGCCGCGCCGCGGCTGACCGTTCACATGGTTCAGGCCCACAACGCCGATGGGGAGGGCGCTGCGGGCCTGTTCACTGAGCCGCCGCACTCAAAGAGCGTCAGCCGAACGGGTTACTCGGCGGCCTGGGTTGGTTCCGTGACCGCAGTCCGTCACGCCGGTTCGACGGGTAGCCACAGCTCGCATGTCGCGGTGCTGAAGTCGTCCGCGCGCTCAAGGACCGCGACGATCGAGGGACCTGGCCGCAGACGCCACGGGTTGGAGGGGAACCAGTCGGTCGCGGTGGCGGCCCAGGTCGTCTGCAAGACCTGCGGATGCGGTCCGGCAGTGCGGAAGACCGCCCACATGCCGGCCGGTACCTCGATGGCGTCGAGGTCGTCGGGGATCGGCGTGTCCCGAGAGACAGCGACCCCGTGCAGGTAGGTCAGTTCGCTGCCCTCTGTGCCGTCGGGGTCGAGGTCGTCGCAGACTTGCAGCAGGCCCCCTGGTTCGGTGTCGCCGACGGCCTTCAGCCGGAGATGCTCCTCCTGCGGCAGTGCGGTGATGTGCTGCTGGATGTGCGGGTTGATGCCCTGGTGGATGAGCGGAACCCGGGCTGCGTGTCCGACCAGCCGGAATGTGGGGCGGTCGACGAGGCGGGTGTCCATGGGGATGTTCCCTTCGACGGTCAGGCGGAACCTGAGTTGCGGTTGTGTGCGCAGGGGGCCTCCGTCGCGGCGCACGTCTTTGGGGCCGGCGCCGTGGACGGCGCGGAACGCACGTCCGAACGCCTCGGTCGAGCCGTATCCGTGCCGGACGGCGATGGTCAGGAGATCGTGCTCACGCCGTACGACGTCGGCGGCGGCGACGGTCATGCGGCGGCGGCGCACGTACTCCGACAGCGGCATGCCGGCCAACGACGAGAACATCCGGCGCAAGTGGTACTCGGTGGTGCCAAGCTTGCTGGCCAGCCCGTGGACGTCGAACTCCTCGGCGAGGTGCTCCTCGACGAGATCGACAAGTTGGTTGAGCGCCGAGATCACGAGGCCTCCTTTCGATGTCAACCTTGCCGGAAGAACCCCGGCCGTACCCGACCGCTGCGATCCGATCCGATCAGGCGCCTGGACGGACGCGGAGCTGACGCACGCTCAAGCGTCTGACCAGCCAGACCGCTCGAAGACCAAAGATAAAGGGTGAGATCTGCCGGATCATCGCCGAGCCGAAGAGCTCGGCGCATACCGCCCATATATCTCGCCTCCCTAAGCTGGCCCTTGTCCGCCAACGAGTCACCCCGGCATGCGAGGGCACTGTGCGAGTGACGAGCATCCTGCAGAAGGCGGCGATCTTCGGAGCCGTGGCCATGGCGTTGTCGATCATCCCCGCGGCGGCGCCGAGCGCCAGCAGGCGAGGGCCGCCATCGCCGAAGACGGCCGGCGGCATGTGAAATAACCCCCCGGATTCGTTGAGCGGTGGGGGCCGTTCGCAGAGCTGTCATTGCTTCGAATACGGACAGTAGCCACGGTGCTGGCGGTCGGGAGGCGGCCACTTCGTGGCTGTCCGCCTTGGTCAGGACTCGGGCGTATGACTCGTTCCTGGTCCGCTGCTGCGCGTGGTGGAGCACGGCTGCGATTTCGCCCTGTCCGAATGTAGGTGATTCCTGGCCGGACGAAGGCGGTGCCGCATGCCGATCGGTGGGCAGCATGGAAGTCGGACACCTGGTTCACAGTCGATGCAAACCGGACGCGCGGTCCACAGTCGGCACACTTCCTGGAAGGTCAGAGGTCATGCCAGAGATCATCGCGGGGTTGGAGATTCCCGAGACAGCGGCGGTCGCTGAAGCGACCAGGCTCATCCAGGAGACGACCAGCCCCCTCATCTACCACCACTCCCGGCGGGTCTTCTTCTTCGGTCTGATTCACGCTCAGAAGCTCGGCGTGAAACCGGACCCGGAGCTGCTCTACTTGGCGGCCATGTTCCACGACACCGGCCTCCTGACTCCCTTTTCCGACGTCGAGCAGCGCTTCGAAGTCGATGGCGCCGACCACGCGCGCAAGTTCCTCCTGGGCCGGGGTTTCTCGACGGCCGCCGCCGAGACCGTCTGGACGGCGATCGCGCTGCACACCACGCCGGGCATCCCCGGCCGGATGAGCCCGGAAATCGCGACCACGTACCTCGGCGTCTTGACCGACGTGATCGGCTTCGGCTTGGACGGACTGGAACACGATCAGCTGGGCGAAATCCTCGCCGTCCACCCACGAGGGGACTTCAAGAACGAGTTTCTGCGAGCCTACGTCGACGGGTTCAAGGACCGCCCCGAAACCACGAACGGCACCGTGAACTCCGACGTGCTCGAGCATTTCATCCCGGGCTTCCGGCGCACGACGACGGTCGAGCGCATCGTCGGCTCGCCATGGCCGAGCTGACCGGACATCACGCGAGGCCACGCGATGAACGATGTGAGTCACTTCGTCAACACGTTGTGCTTCGTTCGTCCTGCTCGTCTGCGCCAACGCGCTGATGATGCTCGTGGAGGTCCTGGAGGAGACTCCGCCGCGCCTGGCCGACCCGGTGGAGCCGATGCACGCCCACCTGGCCCGGCGCTGGCGGCGGGCCAGGGCCGTGCAGCTGCTGCTGGGCCTGCTGACCGCCCGCGCTGCCGACCGGGAAGCCGCTGGTACCGACGAAGTCGTCCCGATCCCCATTCTGTTTCCAGTCGCCGGCTGGGACTTCGATGCCCACCGCCACCGGTGGGACTGAGACTGGTCTCCCCGCTGATCAGCGTCGTCGGGACGTGATCGCCAGGCGCTGCTCGAGGTCCTCGATCGTCATCTGGGGTTGTCAAGCGCACTAGCTGGTCAGCCGCTTGAAGGTCGTGAAGCCATGTCAGGCGAGTAGGCTGGCCCCGGCTGCCGCGCCTGGTGAAGGAGCCGCCAATGATCACCGACCCGACGATCATCCGGATCGGCCAGGGGGTGGAGTTGCATCACCACCGAGGTCAGCGTGAAGCTGCTCGCGACTTGTTCGCGCAGATCTGGGACGACATCGGCGGCGAGCAAGGCGACCCGCTGCATGTTTGCGTCCTTGCCCACGCGATAGCCGATGTGCAGAACGACGTGCACCAGGAGCTGATGTGGGATCTGCGAGCGCTTGCCGCCGTCGATCGGGTCACTGATGAGCGGGTGGCGCAGGCCGGGGTGACGCTTTCGGTGGCCGGCTTGTATCCGTCGTTGCACCTCAACGTGAGCGAGTGCTATCGCAAGCTGGGCGATCTCAGCCGCGCCCGTGAGCACCTCCAGCAGGCGCGGGCCGAGATCGGCGCGCTTGGCGACGACGAGTATGGGCAGCTCATCAGGGGCGGTCTGGAGCAGCTGGCCGAACAGTTGGATGACGCCATCTGACTGCGCCCGTGCGCGACCGAGACTCAACCGACGAGGCGTGACGTCGGCCCTGGCACGTCCGGCCCTGGTCCCAGCAGGGCTCGGGGCCAGGCCGGGGCACCTGCCTTGACCTTCGTGCCGAATGGGCGGCACGAAGGTCAAGGCAGGGTCAGAATGCGGGGGCCCTGGTCGGTGATGGCGACGGTGTGCTCGATGTGGGCGGCACGACTGCCGTCCGTGGTGCGCAGGGTCCAGCCGTCGGTGCCGGTGCGGTAGGTGTTCTGCCCGCCGGCCATGAGCATGGGCTCGAGGGCGAGGACCAGGCCGTGGCGGAGGGGGAAACCGCGACCGGGGCGGCCGCGGTTGGGGACATGGGGGTCTTCGTGCATGCGGCGGCCGATGCCGTGACCGCCGAAGTCGGCGGGCATGCCGCAGCCCGCCTTGCGGGCGACGGTGTCGATGGCGTGGGAGATGTCGCCGAGGCGGCTGCCGACCTGAGCGGCAGCGATGCCGGCGTCGAGGGCCTGTTGGGTGGCGTCGATCAGGTCGAGGTCTGTGGGGCGCGGAGTTCCGACGGTGAAGGTGATGGCCGCGTCACCGGCCCAGCCGTCGAGCTGGGCGCCACAGTCGATGCTCACCAGGTCGCCGTCCCGCAGCCGGTAGCCGGTGGGGATGCCGTGCGACACGGCGTCGTTGACGGAGGTGCAGATCACGGCGGGGAAGGGGACCGGGGCGAAGGACGGCCGGTAACCGAGGAATGGGGAACCGGCCCCCGCCTCGGCCAGAACCGCGCGGGCCGCCTCGTCGAGTTCCTGCAAGGACACCCCGACGCCGGCTGCTTCTCGCACTGCGGCCAGGGCGCGGGCCACCACGCGCCCGGCTTCCCGCATCGCGTCCATCGCGGCATCGGTCTTGATCTCCACCATGTGCTGTAACTCCCCGCCTCAATCAGGTCCAATACTTATACCGGTATTATTATCACGGTCATGGCAAGCAGGAGCGACTCTGGGCAGAGCAGCGGTGGCATCACCGCTGCCGCGAACCCCAGGAGTTCACGCGTCACAACGGGCGCAGGTGCTCGATCTTGACGTGGCGCTGCTCGGTCAGCCGCTGGGCGATCAACGAGCGGTGGCAGGCCTCGGGGTCGCGCTCGACACAGAGCAGCGCTGCGGTCCCACTGCTCGGCAGCTCCGACACGATCGGCGTGAGGTCGGCGCGGTCGAGGATCTCGGTGGTGTAGCGGCGGGTGTACTCGGCGGCGAGTTGGCGGCGCGAGCGTCTGCCGACCCCTTGGCGGTCATCCTCGGCGTACTGGAGCCGGCGTAACTCGGTGGTTGGGGCGAGCTCGGGATGGTGCTCGTAGGCGATCCGAGCATGGGCGAGGGCCGCCTGCAGCCGGCGTGAGTTCGCCCAGGCGTACTCGGGTCCGCGGACACCGCGGCGCTGGCGTACGTCGAGCAGCACTCGAACGTCCGCGTGCCGCAGTCGTTGCAGGAAGGACTCGCCGCCGAAGCCATAAACGCCGATTGTCACCATCCTGAGCACCGGAAATCACCCACCTGCCTACTACTCGCCGCCTCCGGCAGCCCTGCCGGAGGCGGCGACGTCGCATCACGCGACGGCGGTCCCCTCAAGCTCGACCATCAGGTCGGGGATCGCCAGCCGTGCCACGCCGAGCATCGTGGTGGACGGTGCCACCCCTGCGGCGCCCAACCGCGACGCCAGCACGCCGTAGTGCTCGAAGAGCCGATCGACGTCGGTGGTGTAGACGTTGAGCCGGACGACGTTCGCGAGGGACATGCCGGCCTCGCCGAGCACGGCCTCCAGGTTCTCGAGGCTCAGCGCCAACTGCGCCGCCATGTCACCGGCATGCTGGGGCTTGCCGTCGCCGCTCATCGCGGTCTGCCCGGCGCAGTACAGGGTCCGGGTGTGCCCGGAGACGATCTCACCCTGGTTGTATCCCATCTCCACCGACCACGCCCACGGGTTGACCGCCGTTCGCTCCATTGCCGCAACAGCTCCATTCGATTCGTCGACATTGCGTACGTCCATCGGCTCTGTGGCCACCGTCTTCTTCGTCATGTTGATCAGCCTCCCAGCGAATCACGACATCCTTTGTCGTGTATTCCCGTACAGTTTTCGGATGCGCGCCGACCGGTTGGTCTCCCTGGTGCTGCTGCTGCGGCAGCACGGTCGGCTGTCCGCGACCGCGCTGGCCCACGAGCTGGAGGTATCCACCCGAACCGTGCTGCGCGATATCGAGGCGCTGTCCGCAGCCGGCGTCCCGGTCTACGCCGAACGCGGCCGGCACGGCGGTTTCGCGTTGTTGCCCGGTTTCCGGACCGAGCTCACCGGACTGAACCACGACGAGGCCCTTGCCCTGCTGGTCGCCGGATCGCGGCGCGGCGCGCAGGCATTCGGCCTCGGCTCGGCGCTCGCTTCGGCGATGCTCAAGGTGGTCGACGCGCTACCCGAAAGCTATCGGGACACCGCGGCCGGCGCGGCCGAGCGATTGCTCATCGACCCGGAGGCCGACCTCCTCTCGCGTCGGCTGGTCGCTGAGGAGGTGCCTGACGCCATAGTGGCCGAGGTCCTGCGCGCGGTGTTCGCCGGACACAAGCTGCAGATCCACTACGCGGCTGCGGACCAGACCCCGAAGTGGCGCACGGTGGACCCGATCGGCCTGGTCACCGTACGCGACCGGGGCTACTTGTTGGCCACGAGGTCTGGCGCGGACCGCACGTACCGGCTGTCCCGGGTCTTGGCCGCCAAGGAACTCGCCGAACCCGCACAGCGACCAGACCGGGTCGATCTGGACAGGGCCTGGCAGGAACGCAGCACGCGGTTTCGGACCGGCGGCGACCAAGTCGCCGTGCTGGTACGGGTCGACCCGGCGCGGCGGGAGGACCTGGTGGGCACCGCGCTGGCCGTCCTCGCCGAAGAAGCCGACTCGGACGGCTGGCTGCGGCTGGAGGTGACCTTCCAAGATCCGAGACACGCCGAATGGGCGCTGTGGCAGCTCAGCACGAACGCGGAAGCCCTGGCCCCGCAGTGGTTGCGCGACTCCCTGCGCAACCGCGCCGCCGCGATCGCCACCCGCTACGGAGTGTCATCCTGAGAGTTGTCGCCTTCTGCGGACCGCCGCCGACGCGGTTAGGACCGCTCCATGCTGGTAGGTGCCGAACGACGCGTGCGCAACGCGCGGCCGATCACGGGACCGCAGGCCAAGCTCTATCCACGCGGGTCAGACCCATATCCGTTGGATTTTGCCCGGTTACTGCCGAAATCCCATGACGCTCCAGCCTGCCTCGCCTGGCTCGGCGCGACCAGCTACTCCCTCTATCTGGTGCAACTGGCAGGGGAGATGCGCTGGGCGCGGCTGCACCGGCAGATCGGCATCAGCGTAGGCTTCCTCGTCGTGCTGCTGCCGGGGAGCCGGCTGGCGCACCGATACCTGGAGCAGCCGATGCGGCGGCGTCGTGCACCCGGCGGCGTGACCCTGCGGCCGGGTCGCGGTCATGACGAGGCAGGTGCTGCCGCGCCGGACGTCAGAGCCGCCTGCACGATGCGGATCGCCTCGCCCGCGTCGATGCCGACGCTGGCGATCACGGCCGCGTAGTCGGCGGCGGCCCGGCGGGCCCGCTCCCGGCCCTCCTCGCCGGCTGCCGACACGAACGAGCCCGCCCGCCCGCGCGTCTCGATCAGCCCCGCCTCCTCCAGCTCCCGGTAGGCCCGGCCGACCGTGTTGACGGCCAGGCCGAGGTCGGCCGCGAGGTGGCGGATGGTCGGCAGCCGGGCGCCCACGGCCAGCGTGCGGTCCTGGATCTGCCGGGCGAGCTGGGCCCGCAGCTGTTCGAACGGCGGCACCGGCGAGGCCGCGTCGATGACGATCATCGGACGCTCATGGCCTGCCGGGCCACCGTCGCGCTCGACGGCGTCCTGGCATGGAGCGCGACGCACGCGACCAGACCCAGGATCAGGTAGGCGACCGAAGCGGCGCTCCACCAACCGGGCGCGGTGCCGAACAGCAGCACCATGGGCAGCGACCACTGCACGCTCGGCGTGGTGAGGTCGCGGGCGTCCTCGACGCGCATGATGACGTCGGCGGTCAGCGACTCCTCGTCCTCCGCCACGACCGGGCGCCTGAGCAGGTGGCGCAGCTGCATGACGGTGATGGCTGTCGCGCCGAGCAGGCCGATCAGCATGACGACGGCGAGCTGCCGCACGATGGGGTCGGGAACGGCCAGGGCGCTCCCGGCCAGCGCCATCGCACCGGCGAACGTGGCGACCGCGAAGACGGCGTACGGCTGGCCGAGCACGGCCCGCCAGCCGGGCTGGATCAGATGGGCGGCCCTGCGGGACAGCGTCGCGCCCGCCCGCTGGTCGACGCGTCGCACCCACCAGTCGAGCAGCGACTGTGCCAGCAGCAAGCCGGCCACCAGCGCGGTCAGGGCCAGCAGCGCCAGCGGGCGATGTGCCTGGAAGCCGCCGAAGGCGGAACTGGCGAGCGCGCTCGCGAGGATCAGCACGGTCAGGCTGACGTGAGCGGCGAGGCGGGCGCGTCTCCGGACCGCCAGCCGGCTGGCCAGCAGCGGGGTCGGGTGGGCGGCGGCCAGGTCGTGCTGGGCCAGCCACGCGCCCGCCAGGCGCAGATCGGCCGCACGCGCCGGCGGGCCGGAGTCCGGTAACGGTTCACCCACATACACCGCCCAGGACCTCTTCAATCTCGTGCTCCCGGGTTTCCCCGGCACCCGGTGACGCGAGAGGCAGGCAGGGGCGTAAGAACAACCCAGGTTCGGCCCGTGCGGAACATCGGAAGCCTCGGTGTGCCCGCCGGCCGCAACGCCGTCCAGCACCTTGACGGCGATTGATCTCCCCTTCGAAGACCTCCAGGCAGATGGGGTCCAGGGCGTCGTGCCGGCGTTGGGTGTTCTCCGAACTGGTTGCGTTTAGCACCCTGTGGTTGTGAGCAGTTGCAAAACGAGAGCAGTTCGAGGAGGTGCAGATGTCGCCGGGAAACCTGCCCGAGGTGGTGTCGCGTGAGGAATGGCTCGCCGCCCGCAAGAAGCTACTGGCCAAGGAGAAGGAGCTGACCCGGCTCCGCGACCGGGTCAACGCCGACCGCCGTCGGTTGCCGATGGTCCGCATCGACAAGCCGTACACGTTCCAGGGCCCGGACGGGCAGGTGGGGCTGCTCGACCTCTTCGAGGGGCGGCCCCAGCTGGTGATGCACCATTTCATGTGGAGCAACGACATCGACGCCGACGGAACCGAGCACCCGCGCGATACCGGCTGCTCCAGCTGCTCCTCCGCCGCCGACCGCATCGGCAACCTGAGGCAGCTGCACGTCCGCAACACCACCCTGGTCGCGGTGACCCGGGCGCCGTACGAGAAGATCGCCGCGTTCCGCGAGCGGATGGGGTGGACGTTCCCCTGGTACTCCTCGGCCGGCAGTGACTTCAACTACGACTTCCACGCGACCGTCGACGACCGGGTCGCACCGGTGCAGATCTTCTACCGCAACCAGGCCGAGCTGGCCGAGGCCGGCATGCCCTGGTCGGAGGACATGCGCGGCGACTGGCCGGGCATCAGCGCGTTCCTCCAGGTCGACGGCGAGGTGTACCACACCTACTCCACGTACGGCCGTGGCATCGAGGAGTTCCACATCGGCTACCCCTACCTCGACCTCACCGCGCTCGGCCGTCAGGAGGCGTGGGAGGAGCCGCAGGGACGCGCGGTTCCACTCGGCCTGCAGGTCGGCGGCCCCGCCCTGCGCATGCCCGACGAATACGACGGGGCCTAGATGTACGGCTCCTGTTTTTGATCGGCTGGCTTGGACAACAGACGATCATGAGGAGTCGCGTTTGTCATCTCCACGCCGGGGCGCCCTCAATCACCTGTCGCGATTTGAGCCGGTCACAACTCAGTGTCCTCCCAGTGCGGGGTATGCGATTCGATGTCTTCCGGTACGCGAATCCGTCCGTTCAAGAGAACAAGTGGTGCGATCTCAGTACTTTCGTAGAAGCGCATGTACCCGACGAAGGATTCGATTCCGCTGGCATGTGCGTCGGCTGAGTGCCGGCCGAGCCAGTCCAGCAGTGTCCGCAGCTGGTAGAAGTCGTCGGGATGGAATTCTTGGCGTACTGTTAGTGCCCACTCGTCCCCCGATTGCTCTCGAGCGACCAACTCGGCGACGAGCGCGCCTCCCACTCGCCGGGCAGCGCCGCGCTGAGCGAACAGGGGCTCTGCTTCCGCGTCTTCCCACTCGCAGTCGGGGTCGTCGGGATCACCGAGCGGGTAGGTGTCCAAGTATCTGTCAGTGCCAATTGGCAGTCGCTCAGGCTGTGGCCCTTGTCCCACATGCCACCGCAGCTCGGCAAGCTCGTCGTCAGGAACGTCAGCACGAATGTCCACCGACAGCACGAGTTCGTAGATGTCTCCCACCGGCACACCGTACCGTCGCGACGCCCTGAGAGATCATTCTGTTAGGAGTTCTTACGCACGCGCATCTCACCAGCCGAGAATGCTTCAGCCCTGATCGTTAAGCCC
>NZ_JBAHWD010000065.1:0-17809 GCF_037044575.1 Nonomuraea sp. LPB2021202275-12-8
CGCCGCCCGGGGGGGGTGGCGGGGCCGCGCCGCCCCCGGGGAGTACGGCGAGGCGGCCAAGGGGTGGCAGGCCGCGGGCGCCTCGCTGCTCGGCGGCTGCGCCCGCACCCCTCCCGAGCACATCAGGCAGATCCCCCCCCCCCTTTCCGGAGCGGCGGGCGGCGGCTGACCACGCCCGCCGCTAGGCGAACGGCGGCGGGCCACGCCCGCCGCTAGGCGGCCGCCGCGGCGCGGCGGCGGCCCAGCACGCTGTCCAGGGCCAGCGCGCCGCCACCGGTGAAACCGACGGCCAGGCTCGCCGCGGCCAGCGCCAGGACGAACTCGTAGCCGCCCTCGCCCACGGAGAAGCCGGCAGGCAGGTGCGCGAACAGGATCGCGCCCACCATGTCCAGCGCCAGCAGGGTGCCCGCGATGGGCAGCGCGGCGCCGAGGATCAGCGCGATCCCGCCGGCCACTTCCAGCGCCGCCACCAGCGGGGCGGCCACGCCCGGCAGCGGGATCCCGATCGACTCGAAGAACGCGGTCGTGCCCGCGATGCCCATCGTCGCGAACTTCTGGTAGCCGTGCACCAGGAAGATCATCCCGGTGGCCACCCGGGCGAGCAGCAGTGCGATGTTACGCGCCTGGTCAAGCATTCCGACTCCTCAGAGTTCGTTCAGATTTGAACCAGTACTCTAGCCGTAAAGTACAAATCTGAACAACCAGTACACTTGGCCCGTGACGGAGACCCGATGGCTGGACCCGACGGAGATGGCGGCCTGGCGTGCCTTCCTGTCCACCTCTCACCTGCTAGAACGGCGCATCGAGGAGCAGCTCAAGTCGGCCGCGGGGCTGACCCACCCACAGTACGAGATCCTGGTGCGCCTGGCCGACGCGCCTGGCCGACAGATGCGCATGACAGAGCTCGCCAGGGGTGTCGTGGTGTCCAAGAGCGCGCTGACCTATCAGATCAACCAGCTGGAGAAGGCCGGGCTGGTCGAGCGGACCACCTGCCCGTCGGACGACCGGGGCGTCCTGGCCGTGATCACCGAGGCCGGGATCCAGTGCCTGCGCCAGGTGGCCCCGGGCCATCTGGACGTGGTGCGCGCCTATCTGATCGACAGGCTCACCCGCGAGGAGCTCGAGTCCATGACCACCGCCATGACCAAGACGGAGCAGGCGCTGCGCGCGGAGTGAGCCCCCGTCAGCCGGCGGCTGCCATGAGACCGTCAGCCGCCGGCGGCGCGGGCGGCGCGTTCCATCTCCACCTTGGCGCTGGCGGCGTACTTGTCGACGTACTCCTGCTCGGACAGCTCCATCAGGGCGTACATGATCTCGTCGGTCACCGCGCGCAGCACCAGCCGGTCGTCCTCCATCCCGTAGTAGCGGGAGAAGTCGAGCGGCTTGCCGAACCTGACGCCGGGCCGGATGCCGAGCTTGGGCAGCGGCCGCCCCGGAGGCATCATCTCGTAGGTGTGGACCATGGCCCACGGGATGACCGGCGCGCGTGACTCCAGCGCCAGCCTGGCGACGCCCGTCTTGCCCTTGTAGAGCCGGCCGTCGGGCGAGCGGGTGCCCTCCGGATAGATGCCGAGCAGGTGGCCCTCGCCCAGCACGCGCAGGCCGGTGCGCAGGGCGGCCTCGCTGGCCTTGCCGCCGGAGCGGTCGATCGGCACGGTGCCGACCCCGCTGAAGAACAGCCTGCTGAAGAAGCCCTTGATGCCGCGCCCGGTGAAGTAGTCGGACTTGCCGAGCGAGATGACCTTTCGGCGCAGGTTCAGCGGGCCGAAGAAGTGGTCGGCGAAGGACAGGTGGTTTCCGGCCAGGATGGCCGGCCCCTGCTTGGGCACGTTCTCGACGCCCTCCGCCCACGGACGGAAGACGACGCGGAGGATCGGCCCCAAGATGGCCTTGACCACCCAGTAGAACACCCGGCCACCTCTTCCTCAGGCTTTGGTCGGCAAGCGTAGTCATCTTCCCACTCCGACCTCGATGCTCCTACACCAGCTCTCGCACAATTGGCCCCGATCGTGCGACGATCGGGCAGTTCGGGGATGAAATTGCATGGAGGAGCTGTTATGCCGCTCATGCCAGGCGCTGAGCCCTACTTCCACCACGCAGGCGAGGTCGGCGTGCTGCTGTGCCATGGCTTCACCGGCACCCCGCAGTCGCTGCGGCCGTGGGGCGAATATCTGGCCGGGCACGGGGTGAGCGTCTCGCTGCCCCGCCAGCCCGGTCACGGCACCACCTGGCAGGAGATGAACCGTACCCGGTGGGAGGACTGGTACGCCGAGGTCGAGAAGGCGTTCGAGAATCTGCGGGGCCGCTGCATGGAGGTGTTCGTGGCGGGGCTGTCACTCGGTGGCTGCCTGGCGCTGCGGCTGGCCGAGGTGCACGGCGCCGCCATCAGAGGCGTTATGGTGGTCAACCCGTCAATCGCCAACGACGTGCCGCTGCTCCGGCTGGCGCCGGTGCTCAAGTGGCTCATCGCCTCCGTTCCGGGGGTGGCGAACGACGTCAAGAAACCGGGCGTGACCGAGCTGGCCTATGCCCGCACTCCGGTGAAGGCCGCCGCGTCACTGCCCGGGTTGTGGTCGCTGGTCCAGGCCGACCTGGACAAGGTGGTGCAGCCGCTGCTGGTCTTCCACAGCGCCGACGACCACGTGGTGAAACCGAAAAGCGTGGCGATCATTCGCCAGAAGGTGCCTCAGGCCACGATCGAGGAGCTTACCGATAGCTACCATGTTGCGACGCTGGACAACGATGCCGACAGGATCTTTGCCGGGAGCCTCGACTTCATCCGGACACATGCCTCGGTACCCTTGCAGAGGGACTGATCGCACCCAGGGGGAAGTCGCGATCGCTGCGGAGAGGCCCATCTAGGTGACGCCCCAGAGTGACGAGGACGAGGTCTGGCGGCAGATCGTCGCGTCCTTCAACGACACGGCCGAGCGCGACTCGGCTGATCAGCCATGGCCGGACAGCGAGAACGTCCCCGCCGAGCCCACGCGCCGGGTGGTCAGGCCGCCGGAGGAGTCCGACGAGGAGCAGGACGAGCCCCTCGACGAGGCACCGGACGGCGACGACGAGGAGTCCGAGGAGGGCCACTTCGAGCCGCCCGTGCCGCCTCCCCTGCCCAAGCTGGATGTGACGACCAAGCTGGCGTGGGTGGCGCTGTTCGGCGGTCCCGCCTACCTGCTGGTCGCGGCGATGGCCGATTGGCGCATGGAGGGCTGGGCGCTGTTCGCCGCCGTGGCGGCGTTCATCGGCGGCTTCGTGGCCCTGGTGGTGCGGATGGGCGACGGCCCGCCGAACGACTCGGGTTGGGACGACGGGGCGGTCCTCTAGGATTTGGCGGGCTCGGGGCTTCGCGGTCCGAAGGACTCCACCACGTCGGTGTAGCGCTCCTTGGCGTCCACGGCGTGCCCGACCGCCCACACCGCCTGCCTGCCTGCCAGGTAGGTGACGGCCTGCAGCCTGACGCTGCTCCTGCCCTCCGCCGCGCCACCGCGGATGATCTCGCACGAGCGCTTCTCGCAGCGCAGCATGAACGGCTCCGTCGCGTGCGCCGGGTCGTATCCGGCGATCCAGTAGCGGCCCTTGCCGTCACCGGTCACGCCGTAGAGGCGCGCCCCCCGGGCCGGCAGCGCCAGCCGTTGCCAGCGCTTGCCGTTCCAGGCGAGTGCGAGCGGCTCGACCTTGCCGGGGCCGCTGTAGACGCCGCCGACGGCCAGCGCCCGCTTCCCGCTGTCGACCTGGATGTCGCGCAGGTAGCCGCCGGGGATCGACGGCACCGGCATGGCCTTCCACGTGCCGCCGGCGTAGTGCATGATCAGCGGGGCGGTGCCGGTGTCGCCGACGGCGAAGGCGCCGGCCACCGCGTAGAGGGCGCCCTCCTCCTTGGTGACCTGGAAGGTCCACTCCCCCTCGCGCCAGCCGACGATGAGACCGTTGCCGTCGCGGCTGCCGACCGCCGTCACCCGCTCGTCCCCGGCGTCGACCCCGCCCAGCCAGTCGCCGCTGCGCAGGCCCGGCGGCCTGACGCGGTCGAAGCCGCTCACGTCGCCGCGGGCCAGGTAGGGGAGGCCGTCATGGCCGTCACCGGCCGCCCACACCTCACCGGGCGCCGCGGCGGAGATCGCGCGCAGGTTGCCGGCGCCGGTGGCGTCGCGGATCGCCACCTCGCTCCAGCGCTCTCCGTTCCAGTGGCGGATCGTGCCGCGGTTCTTCCACACGTCCCAGATCTGCTGCTGGCCGACGGCCCACACGTCGCCGGAGGACAGCGCGAGCACGTCGGAGAGAGATCCGTCGGCGGTCAGGCGCACGCTCGTCGACTCCTGCCACGCGTCGATGGCAGCGGGGCGCGGGTCGGCATGCGCGGCGGGCGTAGCCGCAGGCAGGGCCACGGATGTCGCCAAAATCAAGGTGAGCGCACGCCGCAGAGTGCGACGGGTCATGAGCAAATGCTATTGGCTGGGGGGCGTCGATTGCCCGTTACGGGACAACTCGCAACTCCGCGAGGACCGGCAGATGGTCGCTCGCCTCGGCCAGATCGGCCTTCGAGGCGTCCGCGCGGCCGCATGAGATCACCCGCATCCCGCGCGCGGCGAACAGCGCGTCGATGCGGTGCTGGGGCCGCCTGGCGGTGAAGGTGAGCCCGTCACCGTCGGGCGCCTCGGCGTAGCAGTCGGTGAGCTGGGCGGCGAGGTAGCGCCAGGCGGGCTGGTGCGCGTGCTCGTTGAGGTCGGCGCCCAGCACGATCTCCGCGCCGAACCTGCCGGCCACGCCGCGCATCAGCGCCATGGCCTCGGCGGCGTGGCGGAACCTGGCCGGTCCGTCGAGGTCGAGGTGGAGGGAGCCGACCGCGAGCCTGGCCCCCTCCACCTCGACGACCGCGACGGCCAGCCCGCGGATCTCCAGGCCGGCGAAGACCCTGAGCACGTGGCTCTCGGCGTGCAGCACCCGGACGCGGGGGCCGGTGAGCACGGCGACGCCACCGAGCCTGCGGCCCGCCGCGACCCGCAGGCCGCAGCGCGCGGCCAGGTCCCGCCGCCTGGCGCGCCAGTTGGGCAGCCGCGGCGCCTCCTGGACGCACACCACGTCGGCGCGCATGGCGGTGATCACCCGCACCAGCGCGGGGACGCTGTCCTTCAGGCCACGCAGGTTGTAGGTGGCCGCCCTGACGGTCAGCGCTTGCGGGCCAGGTCGGCGGCGCCCACCAGGCCGGCCGAGGCGCCGAGCTCGGCCAGGCGCACCTCGGCGACCGGCCGGTGCCCCTTGCCGGTCAGCCGCTCCTCGAACGCCTCGCGGGCCCGGTCGACGAACAGGTCGGCGGCCCTGGACACGCCGCCGCCCAGGATGAAGCAGCCGGGGTCGAGGACCGCGGCGAGGTCGGCCATGCCCTGGCCGAGCCAGTCGGCGACGCGGGCGAACGCGGCGAGCGAGGCCTCGTCGCCCTGCCGGGCCGCCTCGGTCACCTCCTCGCCCTCGATCCTGCCGCCGGCCAGCCGGATGAGGATCCGGGCCTGCTCGGGATGCGCGGCGGCGATGTCCCTGGCGTCGGCGACCAGCGCGTTGCCGCTGGCGTACTGCTCCCAGCAGCCGTGGCGCCCGCAGCCGCACTTGCGGCCGTCCGGCACCACCTGCATGTGGCCCAGCTCGGCGCCCATCCCCCACCGTCCCCGGTAGAGGCGGCCGTCGAAGACGATGCCGCCGCCGATGCCGGTGCCGATGGTCAGGCAGATGACGTGGGACTGCCCGCGGCCCGCGCCGAACCTGACCTCGCCCCACGCCATGGCGTTGGCGTCGTTCTCGACCACGACGGGCAGGCCGACGAGTCCGCCGATCTTCTTCTGCAGCGGCTCCTCGCGCCAGGCGAGGTTGGGGGCGAAGCGCACGATCGAGCGGGTCTCGTCGACGAACCCGGCGGCACCGACGCCGACCGCCTCGATCTGCCGGCCCTGCGCGAGTTCGCGCACGACGTCGGCGACCGTCTCGGCGACCACGTCAGGCCGATCGGCGGCGGTGGGCCTGAGCGCCTGCGCGACGATTGTGCCGTCGTCGTCGACCACACCCGCGGCGACCTTGGTCCCGCCGATGTCCACACCGATCGTGAGCATTGCCGATGTCCCCTTTATCCCAGGTCTATGTGTTCCACATTGTCGCGGCCACGGTCGTCACGCGGCGCGCGGGGGGCCGGCTTGCTCAGCGAGTCGAGTGCCTGCCGGAACGCCGCGAACAGCTCGCCGCCCGCGGCCATGATGTGCCCGGCGACATCTCCCGCGGCGCCCGTCGCCCCGGCCCCGGCCGCCTCGCGCTGGGCGGCGATCGCCCGGCAGAAGGGGCAGGCACGGCAGACGTACTCGTCATCGGAGTCGGAGACCGCCTCGCCCCACACGTCCTTCTGGGCGTGCCCGCCGCCACCGCCGCCGGTGAAGGAGTTGAACACGCTCCTGCCGACCTGGCGGGTGGCGCGTCCCTGGATCGAGTCGAAGAGCTTGCGCGCCTCCTCCGCGACGGTCCCGATGGGGTCCCTGTCGTTGTTCGTGCTGTCTGTCATGTGCCCTCCCGGCTCGTGCGCGCCCTTGCTCACGTCGCGGCCGGCCCCTCCTCAGGGGCGTCCGCTACGTTCGCTTCGTCGGGTTTCGCCTCCGAGGTGAACCGTACCCGGAGGAGGCCGTCGCGGAGCACGGCTCCACTGATCTGCCGGCGCGCCAGCGCCGCGGGCAGCGCCAGAATCCTCCGGTACGGCCCCGCTGTGATGATCAGCTCGTCGCCCTTGCGCGCCAGGTCGACGTCGTCCCGCTCGGCGCCGGGCAGGGCGAGGGTCAGCTCGTCGGCGGCCAGCCGCAGCGGCGGCTCCACCGAGGGAGCGGCGAACGGGTCGGCCTCGCCGTAGAGCGCCTCGCCCAGCGCGGCCAGCGCGCTGCGGCCCACGGGCTCGGCCGGCAGGTAGGGGACGACGTGGATGGGCAGCGGCGAGAACGACTCCTCGGCCTCGGTCAGCAGCCTGGACTGGGCGGCCACCCACTGGGCGCGCCACTCGTCGGCGCCGCCGTCGGGGAAGACGCGATTGGCGATCACCGCGTCGACGCGGTAGCCGTACAGGTTGAGCGAGGTGAGGGTGCGCCTGGCCTCGGCGAGCACCACGGACTCGGGCGTGAGCACCAGCCGGACGGACGTCTGGTCGCCGGTGAGCAGCTCGCGCACCTCGAGCAGGCCGCGGTGGAAGCGCTCGCCCGCGCTCATCACCTCCTCGCCCGGCGCGCTGACCCGCGCCACGCTGCGCACGAACGGTGAGGCCAGCCGCATGAGCTTGCGGCCGACGGGCATCAGCCTGGTCATGTGCCAGTCGAGCGCCTCGGGCAGGGCGAGCAGCCGCAGCGTCTCGGCGGTGGGGGCGCAGTCGACGACGATGACGTCCCAGCGGCCCTCGCGGGCGTGCTCGCGCAGCTCCAGGAGGGCGATGACCTCCTCGGCGCCGGGCAGCACGGTGATCTCCTCGGAGGTGATCTCGTCCAGGCCCAGCTCGGCCAGCAGGCCTCTGGCGTAGTCCTGCAGCTCGCCCCAGTGGCGCTCCATCGTCCGCTGGGTGTCGACCTGGTGCAGGTGCAGGCCGGGCGCCACCTCGCCGGGCTCGACGCCGAGCGCGTCGGCCAGCGAGTGGGCGGTGTCGGTGGAGACGATCAGCGTCTTGAACCCGCGCCTGGCGGCGAGCGTGGCGGTCGCCGCGGCGGCCGTCGTCTTGCCGACGCCGCCCTTGCCGGTGAACAGCAGGACCCGCGGGCTCACCTCAGCGGCCTTCGACACGCTTCTTGAGGCCCTTGAGCGCGGTGTCCACGATCACCTTCTCCGCCTTGCGCTTGATCATGCCGATCATGGGGACGGCGAGGTCGACAGCGAGCTCGTACGTCACCTCGATCCCTCTGCCCGTCTCGGCCAGCAGGTAACGTCCGTCGAGCCGCGAGATCATCTTGCCGGGCTCGATCACCCGCCAGCTCACGCTCTCGTCGTCCACCCAGGTGTAGCCGAGGGTGTAGGAGTCGCTGATCACGCCGGCGTCCAGGACGAACCTGACCGTCTCCGGCCTGCCGTCGGCGCCCGAGGTGAGCACCTCGGCGCTCTTCACCTGCCCGGCCCATTCGGGGTAGGCCGGCAGGTCGGCGATGACCGCCATCACGGCGGCGCGGCCGGCGTCGATGGTGATGCTCGAAGTGGTGCGATCAGCCATGCGACCACCGTAGTGCAGAATCCGCTCCTCGCGGTGGACCGCAGGACGAAGCGGCCCTGATCACCACTCCAGGACGTAGGGAACGCCCTTGCCGCGGAAGTGGCCCACGTTCACGCATTCGGTGCGGCCGATCCGGGTGCGCCGGTGCAGCGGCTGGTGCACATGCCCGAACAGGGCGTAACGCGGCTGCGTGCGCCTGATCGCCTCCAGCGTGGCCTCGCTGCCCCGCTCGAAGCGCCTGGCGACCACGTCGTAGAGGAGCTCGGGCACCGCGGGCGGGATGTGGCAGCACAGCACGTCCACCTCGCCGACGGCCTCGACCTTGGCGGCGTACTCCTCGTCGCTGATCTCGTTGGGCGTGCGGTAGTCGGTCCTGAGGCCGCCGCCGACGAAGCCGAAGCGCAGGCCGCCGATCTCCACGCGCTGCCCGTCGAGGACCTGGTGGCCGGGGCGCAGGTAGTCGCCCCACAGGCGCGGGATGTCCACGTTGCCGTAGGTGAGGTAGGCGGGGACCGGCATGGCGGCGAACAGGTCACGATACTGGGCGCGCACGTTGCGCTCGATGTGCTCGCGCGGGTCGCCGTCGAGACTCGCCCACAGCTCGGCGGACATGGCCCTGGCCTCGTCGAAGCGCTTGGCGGTGCGCAGGGCGATGAACCTCGCGGCCCGCTCGGCGCCGAACAGGTCGGCGAAGATGCCCTGCGCGTGGTCGTCGTAGTCGACGAACAGGATCAGGTCGCCGAGACAGATCAGCGCGTCGGCGCCGTCGCCCGCTCTGGCCAACGCGTCGGCCCTGCCGTGTACGTCGCTGACCACGTGGACCCTCATGCGGGGCATCCTACGAGCAGGGGCTGCTAGCGTGATGAAAGCCCTTCATAACGCCTGGATGACGGGGGCTACCCGTGCGTAACTTATCGCGGTAACGTCCAGGCCGTTATCCCCGGCGTGCACCTGGAGGAGTGGATCCGTGCGCGAGTACAGCGTCCCCGTGCTGGTGGATGTTCCTGCCTCAGCCTGCCTGACCGACACCGTGTTCGAGCGGGGCGAGCAGGAGCCCGGCAGGATCATCATGCGCCGCAAGGACGGTGACGGCTGGCCCGTCGTCACCGCCGGCGAGTTCCGGGACCAGGTGGTCGCGCTCGCCAGAGGGCTGATCGG
This sequence comes from Nonomuraea sp. LPB2021202275-12-8, assembly GCF_037044575.1. Lineage (NCBI taxonomy): Bacteria > Bacillati > Actinomycetota > Actinomycetes > Streptosporangiales > Streptosporangiaceae > Nonomuraea > Nonomuraea sp. LPB2021202275-12-8. The sequence goes on from NZ_JBAHWD010000065.1 coordinate 9,368, forward strand.
GGCCGGCATCGGCCACGGCGACCGGGTGGCGCTGGTGTCGCGCACCCGCTACGAGTGGACGCTCATCGACTACGCGCTCTGGTCCGTCGGCGCGGTCACCGTGCCCGTCTACGAGACCTCCTCGGTCGACCAGGTCCGGTGGATCCTGTCCGACAGCGACGCCAAGGCCGTCTTCGTCGAGCTCGACGCGCACGAGGAGACCGTGCGCGAGGCGGCGCCCGAGCTCAAGAACGTCTGGCGGGTCGACGCCGCCCTCGACGGCACCGGCGTCGAGGACTCGGCCGTCCACGAGCGCAGGGCGCGGGTCTCGGCGTCCGACGCGGCGACGCTCGTCTACACCTCCGGCACCACCGGCAGGCCCAAGGGCTGCCTGATCACCCACGACAACCTGCTGTTCACCGCGCGCAACGTGCTGTCGGGGCCGCTGGAGCCGCTGTTCCGCGCCAAGGACCCGGCAGCGCTGCTGTTCCTGCCGCTGGCGCACATCTTCGCCCGCATGATCCAGGTGGTGTTCATCGAGGCGGGCGCGGTCATCGCGCACACCCCGAACATGAAGAACGTCGCCCCCGACCTGCAGGGGTTCAGGCCCACGTTCCTGCTGGGCGTGCCCCGGGTGTTCGAGAAGGTCTACAACGGCGCCGAGCAGAAGGCCATCGCGGGCGGCAAGGGCAAGATCTTCGCCAGCGCGGTCGACGTGGCCGTCGCCTGGAGCCGGGCCGAGAGCTCCGGCGGGGCGGGAGTCGGGCTCCGCCTGCGCCACGCCCTGTTCGACAGGCTCGTGTACGGCAAGCTCCGCCAGGCGACGGGCGGCAGGCTGTCGGCGGCGGTGTCCGGCGGTTCCGCGCTCGGCGAGCGGCTGGGCCACTTCTTCAAGGGCGTCGGCATCGAGGTCTTCGAGGGTTACGGCCTGACCGAGACCTCCGCCCCCTGCTCGGTCAACATGCCGGGCGCCAACAAGATCGGCACGGTCGGCAAGCCCCTGCCCGGCGTCACCCTGCGCATCGCCGACGACGGCGAGGTCCTGGCCCGGGGCCGCAACGTGTTCGGCGGCTACTGGCACAACGACGACGCCACGGCCGAGGTGATCGACGCCGAGGGCTGGTTCCACACGGGCGACGTGGGCGAGCTCGACGCCGACGGCTACCTGAGCATCACCGGCCGCAAGAAGGAGATCCTGGTGACGGCCGCGGGCAAGAACGTCGCGCCCGGCCCGCTGGAAGACACCCTGCGGGCGCACCCGCTGATCTCGCAGGCCATGGTCGTCGGCGACGGCCGGCCGTTCGTCGGCGCCCTGATCACGCTGGACCCGGAGGCGCTGGAGCAGTGGGCGCCCGCCAACGGGCTCCCGTCCGCCGCCCCTGCGGAGCTGCGCACCGACGGGCGGATCCTGGCGGAGGTGCAGGGGGCGGTGGACCGGGCCAACAGCCTGGTGTCCAAGGCGGAGCAGATCAAGAAGTTCACGGTGCTCGCCGCGGACATCACCGAGGAGAGCGGCCACCTGACGCCGACCCTCAAGGTCAAGCGCAACCTCATCCTGCGGGACTTCGCCGCCGACATCGACGCTCTGTACGGCGGGCACGGCTGACCTGGGGCTGCGAGACAGCCCTTCCTGAAGGCCGCCAGGCTCCCTGGCGGCCTTTTCGTTTCGCCGCACATCCCGCGGTGCCCGAGCGTTGACAGTTTGAAATGTTGCCTTTTCGATGAAGGGTGAGCGAACTCGGGGGAATCTGAGGGTCCGCCAAGGAGGAACCACCCATGGACCAACGCCCGCCGATATCCCGCCGCAACCTACTTCTGGGGGCCGCCGCCACGTTCGGCGTCCCCGCCATCCTCGCCGGGTGCGGCGGATCCGACCAGCCGGCCCCGGGCAGCACCTCCGGCAACCTCGGCACCGTCACCATCGGTTCCAACGCCTCCGACGAGGTTCCGAAGAAGTCCCTCGACACCGTGGTCAAGGCGTTCAGGCAGGCCCAGGTGAACATCAACACCGTCGATCACAACACCTTCCAGGAGAACATCAACCGCTACCTCAGGGGCACCCCCGAGGACGTGTTCACCTGGTTCGCCGGCTACCGGATGCAGTTCTTCGCCGAGCAGGGGCTGGCGACCGACATCTCGGACGTGTGGCGGGAGATCGGCGGCGACTACACGCAGGCGTTCAAGGACGCCTCGACCGGCGTCGACGGCAAGCAGTACTTCGTGCCGTTCACGTACTACCCGTGGGCGGTCTTCTACCGCAAGAGCGTGTGGGAGGAGAAGGGGTACGAGCCGCCCAAGACGCTGGACGAGTTCACCGCGCTGGCCAGGAAGATGAAGGCCGACGGGCTGATCCCGATCGCGTTCGCCGACAAGGACGGCTGGCCCGCCATGGGCACGTTCGACATCATCAACATGCGGACCAACGGCTACGACTTCCACATCTCGCTCATGGGCGGCAAGGAGTCGTGGACGGACCCGAGGGTCAAGCAGGTGTTCGACACCTGGCGGGGGCTGATGGAGTATCACCAGCCGGCGGCGCTCGGCCGCACCTGGCAGGAGGCCGGGCAGTCGCTCGCGCAGAAGAAGACCGGCATGTACCTGCTCGGCATGTTCGTCGCCCAGCAGTTCCCGGAGGCCGACCGCGACGACCTGGACTTCTTCACCTTCCCCGAGATCAATCCCAGCTACGGCACCGACTCGATCGACGCGCCCATCGACGGCTACATGATCTCGGCCAAGGCCAGGAACGTCGACGGCGCCAAGGCGCTGATCAAGCACTTCGGGCAGGCGTCCTCGCAGAACGTGGCCACCGGGCTCGACCCGGGCACCCTGGCCGCCAGCTCCAAGGCCGACACCAGCGGCTACAGCTCGCTGCAGAAGCGCGGCGCGGAGCTGGTGTCGCAGGCCAAGCACCTCGCGCAGTTCCTCGACCGGGACACCCGGCCCGACTTCGCGTCCACCGTGATGATCCCGTCCCTGCAGTCGTTCGTCGACAAGCCCACCGAGATCGACTCCCTCCTGGTGAGCATCGAGAAGCAGAAGGCCAACATCTTCCGCTGATGGCCCTCAAAACCCGTCGCTACTCCGCCCGCGACGTGACCGTGCTGGTCATCGGGCTGGGGGTGGCCGTCATCGTCAACGTGGGCCTCATCTGGGGGCCCACGCTGGCCTCCGTGGCCCTGTCCGCCACCGACTGGAGCGGCATCGGGCCGATCGAGTGGGTCGGCGGGCAGAACTACGGCGACCTGGCCGGGGAGTATCCCCCGTTCTGGTCCGCCGTCCGCAACAACATCCTGTGGCTGGCCTTCCTCGGGCTGGTCGCGACCCCGTTCGGGCTGTTCTGCGCGGTGCTGCTGGATCGGCGGCTGCGGCTGTCGCGGATCTACCAGAGCGCGCTGTACATGCCGGTCGTGCTGTCGCTGGCCGTCGTGGGGTTCATCGCCCAGCTCGTCTACTCGGCCGACTACGGCGTGCTGAACTCGGTGACCGGGATGTCGGTCGACTGGCTCGGCGACCGGTCGGTCAACATCTGGGTGGTCATGGTGGCGGCCGCGTGGCGGCACGTCGGCTACGTGATGATCATCTATCTGGCCGGGCTGAAGGCGGTGGACCCCGCGCTGAAGGAGGCGGCGGCCATCGACGGGGCGTCCGAGGCGCAGGCGTTCTTCCGCGTGGTGTTCCCGACCCTGCGGCCGGTCAACGTGATCGTGCTGGTCATCACGGTGATCGAGGCGCTGCGCGCGTTCGACATCGTCTACGCCATCAACAAGGGCAGGAACGGCCTCGAACTGCTGTCGGTGCTGGTCACGGAGAACATCGTGGGCGAGGCGAGCAGGATCGGGTTCGGCTCGGCGATCGCGGTGATCCTGCTGGTGATCTCGCTCGGCTTCATCGTCACCTACCTGTCGCAGCTGTTCAGGGAGGAACGTTGACGCTCACCGCGCCCCCCGAGGCCAGGCCGGACCGCGGACGGGCCGAGCCGGTCCGCCGCCCGCTACGGCCGCTGCGCATCCTGCTGCACGTCTTCCTGGCGCTGGTGGCGCTCGGCTGGCTGCTGCCTCTCGCCCTGGCCGTCTACGCCTCGCTGCGGCCCTACGACGAGACCGCCAGGCTGGGTTACTTCTCCCTGCCCGAGCAGCTCACCCTGGACTACTACGGGCGGGCGTGGAGCCAGGCGGAGCTGCCCCACTACTACCTGAACACGCTGATCATCGTGCTGCCCGCCTTGGTGCTGACGCTGTTCCTGGCGTCGTTCGTGGCCTTCGCCATCGCGCGGGCGCGGGTTCCCGGGCGCAAGACGCTGCTCATCGTGTTCACGGCGGGCAACCTGCTGCCGCCGCAGGTGCTGATCACCCCGCTGTACAGCCTCTACACCCTGGTCCCGCTGCCCGCCTGGCTGTCGGATTCGCAGTCGCTGTACGACTCCTACCTGGGGCTGATCCTCATCCATCTGGCGTTCCAGTTCGGGTTCTGCGTGTTCGTGATCGCGAACTTCATGCGCACGATCCCGGAGGAGATCACCGAGGCGGCACTGGTCGACGGGGCGAGCGTGTGGCGCCGCTACTACCAGCTCACGCTGCCGCTGTGCCGCCCGGTGCTGGCGGCGCTGGCGACCCTGCAGTTCACCTGGATGTACAACGACTTCCTGTGGGCGCTGGTGCTGATGTCGTCGGGCGACAAGCTGCCCGTAACCTCGGCGCTCAACAACCTGCGTGGCCAGTTCTTCACCGACTACAACCTGCTGGCGGCCGGGTCGGTGCTGGTGGCGCTGCCGACGCTGATCGTCTTCCAGCTCCTGCACAAGCAGTTCGTGGCCGGGCTCACGCTCGGCTCGACCAAGGGATAGCGCCTACAGGAGGGTGTGGAAGCGGGCGGCCACCTGGTCCCAGGACCATTCCCGGGCGATCCAGTCACGTCCGGCCTCGCCCAGCTTCCGCGCCTGGTCGGGGTTCTCCAGCAGCTCGATCAGCGCCGCGGCGACCTCCTCGGCGCGCTCGCCGTCGACGACGAGGCCGGTCTCGCGGTGCCGCACCGCCTCAGGCGCGCCGCCGGAGGCGCCCGCCACGACCGGCAGCCCGGTGGCGGACGCCTCCAGGAACACGATGCCGAGCCCCTCCACGTCGACGCCGCCCCACCGGGTGCGGCACGGCATGGCGAAGACGTCGGCGGCGGCGTAGTAGCCGGGCAGGTCGGCGGCCGGGACGGTCCCGGTGAACACGATGGACGGCCTGCCCGCGGCCAGCTTCTCCAGCTCGCGCCGGTGCGGGCCGCCGCCCACCAGCAGCAGCACCGCGTCGGGCACCGCCCGCAGCACCTCCGGCCAGGCCCTGATGAGCTGGTCCTGCCCCTTGCGCGGCACCAGCCTGGACACGCAGACCACCACCGGCCGGCCCGCCAGCCCGTCCCGCTCCAGGCCGGGGAGGCCCGTCCTGGTGGCCGGCGGGTTGAACAGCTCGATGTCCACGCCCGGCGCGAGCCGTACCAGCTTGTCCGCCCCGATCGCGGCGGCCAGCCTGGCGCGCGTGTACTCGCCCAGGTAGGTGACCACGTCGGCGTGCTCGCCGATCCTGCGCAGCACCGAGCGGAAGATCGGCGCGCTCGCCCACGACGCCTCGTGGCCGTGGGTCAGCATCACCACCCGCCGCGCGCCGGCCGCGCGCAGGCGGGGGGCCAGCAGGCCGAGCGGCGCGGCGGCGCCGAACACGACCGTGCCGGCGCCGTGCTCGGCGACCAGCCGGGCCGCCCGGCGGGCCACCGCGGGAGTGGGCAGCATGAGCCGGCCCGGGTGTCTGACGATCGGGTACGGCTGCCGCCGGTCGAACTCGGCGCACCCGGGCCAGGCCGGAGCGTAGACGGCCGCGCCAGGCGTGCGCAGGGCGAGGCCGTGCACGAAGGACTGGATGCCGCCCGGCCGGGGCGGGAAGTCGTTCGTGACGAAGACGACCCGCGTCACGGGCCGGGGACGCCGTTCAGCTCGGCCCAGGAGCGCGCCATGGCGATCCGCTGGGGAGTCGTGGGATGGGAGGCATAGAGCACGTATTCCACCGCATCGGGCGACAAATCGGAGATGTTGGTGCTTGCCAGGCGTTTCTGCATGGCGGTGAACGTGATCGGGTCCCTCGTCAGGTCCAGGGCATGGGCGTCGGCCCTGGCCTCGACGTTCCGGCTGAGCACGTTCTGCAAGGGACCGGACAGGAAGGTGGCCAGGCTCATCAACCCGATGATCACACCGACCGCGCGCGGATCGGTGATCGAGGAGATGCCTGTCCGCCTGCGTACCGACCCGAACACCAGGAACAGCAGGATCGCGCCGAGCGCGGCGGCCATGGCGCCGACCAGCGTGCCGTAGAGCACGTCACGGTACTTGGCGTGGCCCAGCTCGTGGGCCACGACCAGCTCCACCTCGGGCTGCGGCGCCTTGAGCAGCGTGTCGTAGACCACGATCCGGCGGGTCGCGCCGAAGCCGGAGACGTAGGCGTTGAGCGCGGTCGTCCTGCGGGAGGCATCGGCCACCAGCACATCCTCCACGGGGACGCCGTCACGCTCGGCCATCGCCATCAGGTTCGTGCGCAACGCTCCCGCGGGCATGGCGTGGAAGTCGTTGAAGACCGGCTCGAACACCACCGGGTAGACGAAGGAGGCCCCCACCGTCAGCGCGAACGCCCCCGCGGCGGCGGGAATCCACCAGCGCCTCACCCTGCGCGCCAGCGCCACCACCGCCAGCACCATGACGGCCAGCAGGGCGGCATTGATCCCCGCGCCCTTGAGCCGGTCGCCGGTCCACGCCCCCCAGTCCTGGGTGGACAGCCCGTAGTCGCGCAGCACCACCTCGAACCAGACGCCGAGCGGCCACTTCAGGGCCTCCTCGATCACGGTGAGGACGAGCACGCCCAGCAACACCCGCACCCACCAGGGGCCGCGCAGGCCCCGCAGCACCTTCGCGCCGAGCGGCGTGGCGACGAGCAGGCCCGCGAACAGCAGGCCGATCCCCATCGACAGATAGCTGGGCACGCTGGTGGCCGCGTCGAACGCCTGCGACCTGGCCATCTGGGCCGCGGTGAAGTCCCTGGCCGGATCGGGCGTGACGACCGGGGCGGTGGCGGGCAGCGCCTGCCACGGCGTGGTGAAGGCGACCACGCCCACCATCACCGCGCCCAGCACCGCGAGCGCCGCACCCGCCTGCCGCCGCAGCGCGGCCCCTCGCTCCTCCCCCGCTTCGGCCACGCCTCCACCATGCCTCGCCGCGCCCCGCCCGTCACCGCCCCGCCCGCCGGCCGCATGCTGCGACGCCTCTCGAGCGGCACCGCCCACCGGCTCCCCGCTGTCCCATCGGCTCACGCCCTTCCGGGCGCCTCCGAGATTCGCGGCGCTCCCAGTCCCTCCGCCGCGCGCGGCGTCGGATCCCAGGGGCACGTCGGCTCCCCGAGCGGTCTCGGTGGCGCCGATGTCCTCGTCCGACGTGTCGTTCCTGTCCCGATCGTCCATTCGCGTCCCCTCACGCCAGCTGCTCGCGCACATAGTCGCGCCACCGCTCCGTCAGCATGCCGGTCGACAGCCCCAGCGAGGCGAGCGCCCGCTCGACGCCGCCCGTCTGGGCTTCACCGTAGAGCCTCACCAGCGTCTCCTCACCCGAGCGCTCCGCGAGGAAGCGACACGCCAGCCAGGCCTCCTGGTAGGCCCGCGCGAGCCGGGTGCCGCCGGCCCGGAGGCCGAAGTCCGCCGGGCCCGGCAGGGCTAGCGGCAACCGCCCGGCCCGCACCTCGGCGGCGAGCTCGGCGGCGGCCACCCCCACGGGCAGCCCGGCGTCCCGGTAGGCCACGTAGTCGGCGAAGCCCTCGTAGAGCCAGACCGGCAGCCCGCCGGTGCCGGCGGCGACATGGGTCAGCTCGTGCGTCAGCACGACGTCCCGGCCGGTCGGTGTGAGCCGGGCGAAGAACTCGGGCACCACGATCGTCCGCCCGCCGTCCGCCACGGCGGCCAGCCCGTCGACCGATGCCACCCCGGCGAGCCGGGCGGCCGCGGCGGTCGAGGCGGGCACCAGGACGACCGGACGCACCGGCCTCCGCAGGACGGCCGACACCCGCCGCCCGGCCAGGTCCGCCCGGCGCGCCAGGTCGCCGAGGAGCCCGGCGGGCGCGCGATGGCCGGCGACCAGAGAACTCGTGCCCCGTACCACCACCGCCTCGTCACCCCACAGGGCCCGGACGTCGGCGAGTGCCCGTCCCCCGGGGCCCGGCGGGATCGGCGCGCCGGCGGTGGCGGCCCCGGCAAGCAGCAGGCCTGCCAGCACCGCTCGACGGTTCACCTGCACGGACACGATGCCCGATCGTAGTCGGCCGCACCGACACAGGACCGAGCGCGGGCACGCCTCCGCGACGCCGGCCGCACGGGACGGCCGTCAAGGGCGGAGAAGGGGACTGCCGAACAGGACGCGGGGACGGCGAAGGCCCCGTCCCGAGATGA
>NZ_JBAHWD010000066.1:0-17341 GCF_037044575.1 Nonomuraea sp. LPB2021202275-12-8
CAGGCGGCGGTCGGTCCGCAGCTGGATCTCATCGTAGGGGTCATGGTGGTGTGGAACAGCGGGGTGAGCCCGCGCCGGTCAGCGTCGGTGAGGACGTCCTCCCACTCCGGCAGAGCCAGGGTGTCCTGGATCATCGGCATTCTCCCGCTCCAACTCCCGGACCCGCGCCCGGTCCGGCCCGGAGACCGGCTGCTCGGCCTCGCCATGCACGATCCGGTGCCGGTTCACCCAGGTGCCCAGAGTGCTGGCGTTGATCCCGAACTCCCGCGCCACCGACGCGACCGTCCGATCGCCCTCCAGCACCATGCGGATGGCTTCTTCCTTGAACTCGTGTGAGAACTGCCTGCGACGCCTCGTCACGTACCTACCTCTTCCAGACTTCTGTCAGCTTATGTAGCCGACTGTCCGGAATCTGCTAGGCACCTCAGGGTTACTGCGGCAGCCGCCCGCGCCGTGCCATCCTGAACCGGTGTGACCTTCGGTATTAGATGGCGCGGTATCTTCACCGCTACGTGGCGCCCGTAACGCGGGTTCGTCCGGGTCAACCTCGGCGGGATCATCTGCGTCGTATGATTGTGGATCTTGCCAGGCTTCGGGTGCCGCGTATCGCGGCCCGCGGCCGTCACCCTGTTCTTCACCCTCAGCGTCCTCTATCAACTGATGACGCCCACCCTGCCGCAGCCAGCACGGGCTGCAGCCTCGGTCGAGGAGATCGTTGACCGGCTGCGCGGATTCCTCGACGACGACGACACCTATGCTCCCTACGTCACTCTGCCGGGCACCTCCCCTCTTAGCTTGGTGCTGGCCGGACAGCATGGAAACGCGGATGCCGCCCGAATCCGTCAGGCCTACCGTGAAGGACAAGAAGATCAACTGGCCGCGTTGGGGCTGGTCGTCAATGCGGTCGCGCTGTGGAATTCGAAGTATCTGTCGGCCGCCGTCGACCAGTTGCGGGCGCAGGGCGTGCCGGTCAAGGATGAGGATGCCGCCCGGCTCAGCCCACTCGGCCACGCCCACCTCAACGTCCTAGGCCGCTATGCCATCTCCTCCTCCGCACCGGCCGAAGGCCTGCGCCAGCTCGGCGAAATCCCCGACCTGCCCGACGGCGGGGAGACGGCGGAGGGAGAGGGCGTGTAGACCTCTGGCTTTGCGCCGACGGCTATCAGGATTCTCCCGTGCGGGATTCACCGTGACGGCGGCGTCTTCAGTTCCCCTCGTGGTCGAAGGCGGCGACCTCACGTACGGCCTCGGCGATGGCGCGATAGTCCTTACGCAGGATCGAACCGTGGTTGCTGGCGACTTTCGCGCTGATTTGGATGTTCGGATTGCGGGCAGTCACCGCAGGGAGGCTGGCGCGTATCCGTTCGTGCCCGCCCTGGCTTCCGAAGGACTCCCCAGAAGCGACCACGTAGCGCGCCGGGACGGTGATGCTGTCCAGCACGGGGCCCAGGTCACGCTCGCGGGCGATCTTGCCGACCTCGATGTTGCTGTCTGCCAGCTGGTCGCCGGTCATCCGTGGAGCCATACCGAACGGGCGCAGCAGCTGCATGGGCCACCAGATCCGCTTCCATATCTTGCGCATCCCTGGTTCCATGGACTCGTCGAACCAGTCGTAGGGCTGCGCGCCCTCCACCAAGACCGCGCCCACGGTACGGGCCGGATTCCGACTGGCCCAGTGCGCCGCGACAAACGCTCCATAGGACCAGCCCACCACCACCGCCCGGGCCACACCCCGGGCTGCGAGGACAGCATCGACATCTCGGATGTTCGTCTCGAACGAATAATCCGCCGAACGCTTCGACTTACCACGCCCCCGCATGTCATAGGTGATATGCCGCCACTCCGTCCCCAACTCGGCAAGGACCCGCCGCCATTGCCGCTGAACGGCGGCGTGGCCGTTGAGGTAGATCACTGGGACACCGTCGCCGTCGGTGTCGGTGACGGCTAAGGCCGTATCGTCCACTGGGACCATGCCGGTCCAGGGGGATCGCGTGATGGTCATGGTCTCCCTTTCTCAGAAGTGAATCGCGAACGGTGGCGCGCCGTTGAGGTAGACCATCGGATGGCCGGGCCCGCCGGTGTCGCGCACGTACAGCGCGGTGTCATCGACCGGCACCATGCCGGTCCAGGTGGATCTGGCTGGTCATGGTTTCCCGTTACTCGCAGAAGACACGCAGGTGGCCATCGGGCGCCTCCATTTCCACGATCGTCTCGTCGAGGTGCTCCACGAGCGCCTCGAGCTGTGCGGGCTTGAGCTGGGTCAGGTCGATCGGCACGCCCGCCTTGACCAGCTCGGCGTTGGCCCGATCCAGCGCCCGCGGCGGGATCAGGGCGACGAGCTGTACACCGGCTCGCAGCAGTTGCAGCGGCACCCGCACGTTGAGCCGCCCTGACTCACCGTCCTCGAGGAACTCCATCACCAGCCGCAGGTACTTCGCCCTGCCTTTCGGCCGGGGCTCGAGGCGCGAAGCCGCCGGCGACTGGTCTCGTTCGAGCGCGACGAGGAGCCGCTCCGCCTCCTCTGCAGTGATCTTGCCCTCGACCAGCATGTCGAGGACGTCCTTGCGCTGTTCGTTCATCGAAACCTCTCCTACTTGATGGATACGAGCACCGCCGTACGGCTGTATTCGACGTCGACCCGGGTGCCGGGCAGCGCCGAGACGATGCGCCAGCCGGTGCCGAGCGCGCGCACCAAGCTGATGCTGAACACGAGGCAGGCCACGGCCGCACCCAGAACGGCTAGGACCATGACCGGTGAAAGGACGAGCACCACGGGCAGGACCGGCACCCAGATCCGGATGGCACGGTGGTCTGGGCGTTTGACCCGTACGGTCACCAACTGCGGCATCACGCGGGCCCTTCCAACTCGGACAGGGCCTGCTGTGCGGTGATCTCGCCACGGCGCAACCGCTCGATGATGTCGGCCCGCGACGGCGCCGGATCGGTCTCGACGAAGTCAAGCATCTGTGTGATCCGGTTCAGCCGCGCCTTGATCGTCGGATAGCTCACCCCGAAGATGCGTTCCATCTCCTTAATGGAGCCGTGGCACCGTACGAACGCCGTGATGAAGACCTGATCCTCGACTTTGAGCTGAGCCAGTTGCGGTAGCTCGAAGTCGCCCTCGATCGCGACGCTGCTGCCTGCCAGGCGCACCCGCTCGACGACGAACGGCTGACCCCGGGTCAGGTTTGTAAGTTCCTGCCAATCCATACCAAAGATATACCCGACGAACTTTCACTATTTCAAGATCGATCTTAATTTTCTTAAGCTAGCCCGTTTGATCTCGACCAAATCGCGCGAGGGTTGACAACTACGGCCGGAGGGGTCGGTGGGCGGGCTGCGCGGACGGCGACTTCTACGTCTCGCTGGTCGCCACATGCTCGGCGTCGACCTGGATGCCGAACTGCAAGCCCTCACCCAGGTCCTCACCGCCGCCGGATATGAAGTGGCCGCCGATTCCGACCACAACATCGCCTGCAGCGTCATCGCTCGCCTCGCCCCCGCGGGCTGACCCGGCAGGCTGGCCTGTCGGGATTAGATCGATTCTCGACACCACACCCGAGCCAGGCAACCAGCCGGGTGGCGGCTCGCCGTTGCTATAGGAGTTCTGGACCCCAAGCGGCCCCGGTCAGCCTTGTGGGACAGATGCAGCGGCACCTACACCAGAAGGCGGTCCAAGGTGTCGGTACTGGCACCAGAGCCCCTGCCAGGGCTGGCGGGTCAGTCGGGCAGGTGGTCGGTCCATTCAGTGGCGATCGTGGCGGGGGCGGCGGAGTGCGCGATGCCTCCAGTGAGCGGCGCCCAGATGGAGGTGTTCCTGAGCTGTCCAGTTTCGGGGTCGATGATGAGCGTTTCCTGACCGTTGAGCACCGGCACTTGGAGCCGCCGTCCGCCGTCGGCTTCGCCGAGGTCCTGGACATCAGCCCGGGCGGCGAGTACCCGGTAGGCGGCGGCGCGGACCTCGGGTGAGACCGGGGCCTCGCTGATCAGTGACAGGAGGGTTGCCATGGTGGCGCCCTCCTGCTGTTCATCGGTCAGCTGGCCGGCGCTGGTGCGCAGATCGCCGTCTGCGACCGCCGACTTCAGCTTCTCGTACAGGCCGCCCTCGTCGGTGGGAAGGTGCCGCAGCATCTCGAAGGTCATCCGCAGAGGCCCTATGGCGAACGGCTGAGGCTCGACGGGGAACTGTGTCAGCTTGCCTTCGCCCTTGAGCCCTTTCCCCTTCAGCCAGAACTGGCCGTTCTTCTTGTACCAGTACTCCTGCTGCGGTGCGCCCTTCCGGGTGATGGTGACATGCCAGTACGTCCCTGATCCCTCGGGGGCGCGTTCCGCAGTGGTGGCCGCGACGAGAAGGACCTCTCGCGCGCCAGAGTCCGAAGGGGAGTTCCCGACGTAGCCGGGAACGATCACCAGAGCGGCCGCAACGGCCGCGGCGGCCGCAGGTAGCAGTACCCATCGGAGTCCGAGCCTGGGGGTACGGCGGCGCATGCTGCGGCGAAGCTCCTGCCGACGCCGAGCGACCACGTCGGGCGACGGGTCCGGCTTGGCGAGCAATGTCCGAATTTCGTGCAGGTCATTCATGACTGTCCTCCTGTGCCATCGTCTTGTGGATCTTCTTGCGGGCGCGGCTAAGCCGGGAACCGACAGTGCCGTAGGAGATACCAAGCGCTTCGGCGACTTCTTGGTGCGTCAGGTCGGCCAGACTGACCAGCAGCACGACGTCACGCTCGCCCCGGTTGAGCGCGGCCAAGGCCCTCGCCAGAGCAGGTCTCAGGTGCTGGGCGGCCACCGAGTCGACCACGTGAGCCTCGTGGCTGCCGTCGGGTGGTTCAAGACCTGTCGTGGCCAGCGCCCGATAGTGGCGTGCCTCTTTGCGCCGGTGACGAGCGATCAGGTTCGTGGCGATGCCGAACAGCCACGGCCGCAGCCCTCCGCGGGCGGTGTCAAAGCGCGCGCGATCACGAAAGGCCAGGAAGAAGGTTTCCGCCGCGATGTCCTCCCCTGCCTGCGTATCCAGCCGGCCGGACGCGTACAGGTAGACGTCGCGGAAGTAACGGTCGTAGACGGCCGTGAACTCCTCCGCGTCCAACCGGAAGCGGGCAACGAGCTCATCGTCGCCCGCTCGCCCGTGTGTCTCGGTCGTCAAGTTTGGTCATCCTCCTGCGGTTGGCTGTCACCCTCTATTCGCCGCACACGCATCGGCCTTTCCCGCTTTCCAGGTACGGCCCTGCCGGCTGATTTCGCGGTGCTGGAGGAGACGAGGGCAGCGGCGGGCAGGTAGGCGATGCCGTACCAGAGGGCCGAAGTCGGAGCCGGTGTCAGCGACACGGCGAGGCTCATCAGGGCGATCAGCGCCAGTAGCGCGGCCGCCAGACGCCTTGCGCCGCCAGCTGCGATCACGATGGCCAGCACGCCCAAGATCCCGCTCGCCGCCAGGATATCGAAGATCAATTCGAGATCGAGAAGCCAGGCGCGAGCCAGCACGTGGATCACGGCGCTCGGCAGCGCATGAGTCCACAGGGGACGCAAGCCATCAGTGAGGTTGACCGCAGGTGGGATGACCACCAGAGGCAGGGCTGCGAGCATGCGGAGGCGGGTCGAGTCGGGGATGGCTGATTTCAAGGTTCGGCCTGGCCGGCTGGTCCCCAGGTTTCCCGATAGTCATACCAACCCCCTCTTTCAGGTCGTCTGTCATCTCCCTTCGCCGATGTCGCCCGAACCGTTCCCGGCAACAACGTTGCTACCAGTTCTTCCTCGTTGAGTGCGGCATCGCCCGTCTTGGCTTGGATGAAGGCGACGAGGAGGTCGTGGGTCCAGCTCGTCCCTTGATCCGGCGTTGGGCTGGGACGCCGGGAAGACACCGGGTGAAGCGATGGACACGGCGCCGTGCACCGGTTGCGCGGCCCGTGCGTGGAGCAGGGCCGTTGGCCCGGCTTGTGCACCGGCTTCGTCTCAATCTGGGCGGGCCGGTGAGCACACCGAACGCTCCCTGATCCTCGACCTGGCGCTCGCCCTGGCCGAGGACCGGCGCCGCGATCCGCAAGACCAAGAACGGTCTGGACGCCGCCCGCGCACGCGGCCGCCCCGTCGACGACGACATACGCGCCGGGATCCTCGACCGCCGCAAGCGCGGCGAATCCATCCGCACCATCGCCGCCGGAGTGAAGGTCTCCGTCGGCGTCGTCCACAAGACCCTCGCAGAAGCCCAGCTCGCCGCCGTAGAGGGCAACCCGTGCTGACCAGCCCGACCACCCTGGAGAACGTCGTGCCGCTGCCCCGGATCCCGACCGGGGACCCGCGCGTACTGGCTGTGTCGCACGCCGATCGCTAGCGGGGCGTACCGTCGTGCTCGCTTCTTCGGGCAAGGCTCTGGAGTTGCCCGTTGTGCACATCGCTTACCCACTCCCAGCCCGGCTTAGCCGATGGGCCGACCCGCGGGTCACTGGGAACATGGCCCTCACGCAAGGCGAGCACGTACGCCCGATCCCGCTCGATCCGTGCGTGTGCCTGATCAGCTCCGCCGACTGACCCGTGGCCAGGGACGACGACATCGACGTCGCCCGCCACACCCTCCAGCAGCCGCAGCGCTGCGAGGTAGTCCTCAATCGGGTCAGCGGTGCCGTCCAAGTCGAGCATCGGAACCAAGACATCAGAGAGCATGTCGCCGGCGACGAGAACGCCGCGTTCTTCAATGAACAGCGCCGCATGGCCCGGAGCATGCGCTTGATGCTCGATGATCCGGACTTGAGGGCCGTCCCATGGAATCTGCGCCGTCTCGGCGGGCAGGCCGATGATGAGGCCGAGCAGGTCCAGCGGGACCTGCCCGGCGATTTCCGTCTCGAGCAGGTGGTCGGCGATGCGGGCCTTCGCACCCGGGCCGGACAGCTGATCCCGGACAGTGGCCGCGCACCGGGCCGTGCCGTAACGAGGGGCCGCGCCGAGCTGGGCGTGCCAGAGTAGGTGATCCCAATCCGGATGCGTCGAGAAGCCTGCCACAACGGTCTGGCCCGAATCGGACAGGTCGTTCGCGAGGCAGACCATTTCGCGGCCCTGCACCCCGGGGTCGATGAGCAACACGCCAGCCCGGCCGTGCACGACAACGGCGTTGCTCTGGACGAACTCGCTCTCGTGGACCAGCACACCCTCCGCGACCTGCGTCAGCACGAGCTCGCCTCCTTTGCGTCCCGGGTGGCGTAGCGATGCATCGTGACGCCCTGCGCGAGCAGGGCGAGCTCGATCGGCACGTCGTAGTCGTCGAACAGCGGCCTGCCGAAGCCGAGGATTGCCGGGTGGGTGCAGTCATTGTCGACGTCCCAGCCGTCTCGACCTCCCAGCACGGCGCCGGTGGTCTTGATGTACTCGTCTTCCAGGCCCGGACGGGCTGACATCCCGGTCATCCAGTCCATGGAGTGGTTCGGCCCGGCCACGAATCCGTCCAGGGACATCGTGAAGTGCCAGAGCACCTTCCCGTCTGCGGTCTGCGGCTCGGTGTCGTTCATGCGTCGCCTCCTGCGATCTGCTTGCGGTTTGTGACTTGTCGAAGAGAGATGGCTCCGATCCCCGTGCCTCCGGCCAGGAGCTCATCTGGATGGTTCGCCACCGAGGAACCCGGCAGGTCACTCAGCCTGGCAGGAATTGGTACACGCCGGTAAGGTCCGATTCTGTGGGGCTATTGAGGACCAATTCGGGGCCGGCCGAGGACCTGCTCATCGAGCTGGACCGCGACGCCAGGGTGCCGCTGCACCGGCAGATCGAGGCGTCCATCCGCGCCGGCATCCGGGCCGGTCGGCTGCGATCGGGCGCGTCGCTGCCGCCCACCCGCACCCTCGCGGCCGGCCTCGGGGTTTCCCGCGGGGTGGTCGTGGAGGCCTACCAGCAGCTCGTGGCCGAGGGCTACCTCGTCAGCCGATCGGGCGGTTACACCCAGGTCGCCGCGTCGATGCCACCAGCCGCCACCGCCACTGCCGCCGGCGCGGGCTCTGCGGCTTCGATGGCGCAGCCAGCTGCGCGCAGAGCCGACTTCAGGGTCGACTTCGGATACGGGCGCACCGACGTGTCGCAGTTCCCGCGGGCCGCCTGGCTGCGCTCGGTTCGTACCGTGCTCACCACCACGCCCAACGACCGGTTCGCCTACCTCGACGGGCGTGGCGTGCCGGAACTGCGCGGGGCCCTGTGCGACTACCTCAACCGGGTGCGCGGCACATCGTCCGTCCCCGGCAACGTGGTGATCTGCAACGGCTATGCGCAGGGCATCTCGCTGCTGATCCAAGTGCTCGTACGTCACGGCGCCAGGCGGATCGCCCTGGAAGACCCGTCGTCCAGCGACGACGCCCGAGTGCTGGCCGTCGCCGCCGGTCTGGACGTGGTCGGCATCCCGGTGGGTCCGGACGGCGTTCAGGTCGATGCGCTCCATCGGGCTGAGGCCGATGCGGTCGTGCTCACGCCGTCGCACCAGTGGCCCACCGGGGGAGTGCTGTCGGCTGCGGCGCGGGCCGAGGTGATCCGCTGGGCGAAGCGCCGCGGTGCGATCGTGGTCGAGGACGATTACGACGCGGAGTACCGCTATGACCGGTCGCCGGTGGGCGCCATGCAGGGCCTGGCGCCCGATCATGTCGTCTACTGCGGTACGGCCAGCAAGACGCTCGCGCCGGGGTTGCGGCTCGGCTGGCTGGTCGTGCCTCCCCAACTGGTCGCCGACGTCGCCGAGGCGAAGGTGCTCGCCGACCGCGGTTCGCCGGTCATCGACCAGTTGACGTTCGCCGACTTTCTCGCGCGTGGCGAGTTCGACCGCCATCTGCGCCGGATGCGTCCGGTGTATCGCCGCCGCCGCGACGCGCTGCTGGACGCCCTGCGCACTCACCTGCCCGATCTGGAACCGGCCGGGGTCGCCGCCGGGCAGCATGTGGTCGCCTGGCTCCCGCTCGACCTCGATGAGGCGGCGGTGGTGACGGCCGCCGCCCGGCACGGGCTCGGCATCCACGGCGTCGGCCCGTACCGGATCGCCGGCACCGGACCGGGCGGCCTCATCTTCGGCTACGCCATCCTCGGCGAGAGCGCCATCGCCGAGGGGGTCGCGCTGCTGGCGGCGGCCATCCGGGAGGTACGGCGGCCCTGATCCCGCGCAGCCGCTCCGCCGGCGGCACATCCAGGACATGCGCATCAGTGTGCCGGGCGGATGTTCTGGTTCAGGTGGAACACGTTGGCCTGGTCGTAGGCGGTCTTCAGTGCGGTCAGCCGGGCCAGCTTCGCGGCCGAGTACGCCCGCCGTACGCCGCGCTGCCCATCTGCCAGCTCGTCGGCCGTCAACGAGTTGACGTACACCCCACTCGCGTACGGCTCGAGGGACGCACCGGCGGCGCGGGCGGCACCCATCCTGGCGTCGTCCTCCGCCGGGTCGGTCCAGCGGGTGCCGGCACCAAACTCGAACATCGTGCCGCGGTGGCTGAACGCCGCGTCGGCTTCCGGGACATCGGCGATCGCGCCGCCGTGCGCCTGCAGGCCGACGCCCGGCAGGTACGGGTTGGCGCTCAGGTCGGTGCCGCCGCGCAGCAGGAACGCCTCGATCGCCGCGGTGGGGAATCGCCGCAGGTAGTGCCCCTTGGAATAGCGGCGGTAGGCGTGGCCGCCGGTGGAGTCGTCGCGTTGCTGGAGTTCGAGGTAGGACGGTGTGGTGACACGCGAGGTGACGGGGCGTCCGAGCGCCCGCATCGCGGGGAGCAGCCGGCGGCCCTCGGTGGGGTCGCCGACCCACACGAACCCCAGCGTGGCGATCGGGCCGGCAGGACCGCTGCCGACACTGGCGGTGAACGTCGCCTGCCGGGGCGCGACGGCGTTCAGGTCGCGCCAGCCCTCGATGGCCGGGACGGCGTCCTCGGCGCGGAAGTCGAACTCGGCGACCAGAGTTCGCGTGCCGGTGTGATGCAGCTGGAACTCGAACTCGGTGACGATGCCGAAGTTGCCGCCACCGCCGCGCAGGCCCCAGAACAGGTCGCGGTTGACGGTGCGGCTCGCGGTCACCACGTCCCCCTCGGCGGTGACCATCGTGTAGGAGACGACGTTGTCGCAGGCCAGGCCGTACTGGCGGGCCAGCCAGCCCATGCCGCCGCCGAGGGTGAGCCCGCCGACGCCGGTGTGGGAGACGTTGCCGGCGGTGGTGGCCAGGCCGTACACCTGGGACGCTCGGTCCAGCGCGCCGAGCAGCGCGCCGCCCTGCACCCGGGCCCGGCGACGGGCCGGGTCGATCCGCACGCCACCCATGGGCGTCAGGTCGATCATGAGACCACCGTCGGGTACGGCGAAGCCGGCGGCGTTGTGGCCGCCGCAGCGCACGCCGATCTCCAGGTCCATTTCGCGGGCCATCCGCACGGCGGCGACCACGTCGGCGACGCCCGCCGCGCGGACGATCATGCGTGGACGCCGGTCGACCATGGCGTTCCAGACGGTACGGGCGGTGTCGTAGCCGGCGTCGCCAGGCGTGAGGAGCAGGCCGTCGAAGCGGGTCGCTGTCGTTGTCATGCCACTCAGCCTGGCAGGAATCGGTACACGCGATAAGGGCCGATTTTGTAGGCAAATTGAGAACCAATTCAGGGTGGGCCGAGGATCTGCAGACGGCGGTGATCCGTATGCTCCACCTACCAGGTGACGGGCAGCTCGTGGATGCCGTACGCGAGATTGCCGTGCTTGTAGGGCAGCTCGTCCACCGGCACGGCGATCCGCAGGGTGGGGATGCGCCTGAACAGGCTGGACAACACGATCTCCAGCTCCGCCCGGGCGAGGTTCTGCCCGAGGTACTGGTGCACGCCGTAGCCGAAGGCGACGTGGTGCCGGTTCTAGGCCGATGCGGTGGAGAAAAGCCGGTGAGAAGTAGTAGCGCTCAGAGGTCGTCTCTGAGGCTCAAACCGTCGCTAATCGCAGGAGATGCGAACTCCCCGTCTGATGCTTGTGGCGAGAGTTCCGCGGATGAATCCGGTTGCGGCGGTGCGGGTGAGCCTGGTGGGGTGCCTGCATGGACGGTGTCATTGAGCGGGTGCAACAGGCGAGGACGGAAAGAGACCGTAAGATCACGCTCCGACCGGCTCCATGGCACCGGCTGGCGGTGCTCGGCGCCCTGATGCTGGCCGCCCTCACCTTCAACACCGCGGAGAACCTGCCGGTCGGTCTCCTGGTGCTTATTTCCGAAGATCTACAGGTGCCCCTGTCAGCGGTCGGTCTCCTGGTCACCGGTTACGGCGTGACGGTGGCCATCGCATCTGTGCCGATAGCCCACGTCGTGCGGTCCGCGCCTCGGCGATATGTGCTCGCAGGGCTGCTGACCGCGCTCGTGGTGTCCAGTCTGATTGCGGCGCTGGCCACCTCCTACTGGATGCTCTTCGTGGCGCGGTTGCTGACCGCGCTCGCCCAGGCGCTGTTCTGGGCCGTGATGGGGCCGGTCGCGGTGGGCCTGTTCGCGCCCAAGGTCCGGGGCAGGGTGGTCGGGGCGCTGTCCGTCGCTGGTTCGCTCGCCCTCGTGGTCGGTGTTCCCGCTGGGACCTGGCTGGGCCAGCAGAGCAACTGGCAGATGCCCATCGCCATGCTGGCGGTTCTGGGACTTGTCTCTTTGGTGACGATCGCCGTTTTGCTGCCGACTTCGCGTCCGGAAGAAGAGCCCGCCGCCTACGCGACCAGTCCCGACGCGCGGCGGTTCTGGATTGTGCTGGCGGCCGGGACCTTGTCCTCCACCGGGGCGTTCACGGGATACACCTACATCGTGACGTTCTTGGGCGAGGTGAGCGGGTTCTCCCCGAGCACGGTTAGCGCCTTGTTAGTGGTTTTCGGTGCCGCGTGTCTGGTCGGAGTGAGCATCACCGGGGCGTTTCTGGACCGCTTTCCGCAGGCCGCGCTGACCACCGCCGTGGCCACGCAGGCGGTGGGGATGCTCGGCCTGTACGCGTTCGGCGCTCATCCGGTGGTGGCGGTGGTGTTCCTGGTGCTGATCGGCGGTGCACTCGGGCCGGTGTTCATGGCCACGCAGAACGCGATGCTGCACTACGCACCAGGCCGCACGGACATCGCCCTCGCAGCGAACTCCGGTGCCTACAACGCCGGCATCGCGGCGGGTGCCGCGCTTGGGGCACTGGTCCTGCCGCTTGCCGATGTGCGGGGCGCATTCCTCGCTGGCGGGCTGTTGACCGTGGGATCTTGCGCGGTGCTGCTCGGCGGTCGGCTGCTACGTGGGCGCCGTCGTCCGGAACGCTCAACACGGCGATGAGGGACGGCGACTCGTATCCGCCGGTAGCTCGGACGAGCGTCGACCATAACCGGGTGTGGCTGTGGGCCTTCGGTTCGATGAGGTCCGTTGTGAGGGATATCCGAGTCCAGCCTGTCAGCGGTGTAGGTGAGGTAGTGGCCCAGCCAGATCCGGGCAGTGAACTGGCTGGCGAACAGTGGGCTCAGTGGGATCGCCATCGGGCTGGCACTGGTGCGAAAGGTGACGATAGCGCGATGCATATGCCGAGGCTGTTGATCGTTCACACCGTGTCCCTGGGTGACAAGCTCGTCTTCTCGGCACGCTCAAAGATGGCCGGCCGTCGTCTCAGGTAAAGATCGTTCGGCCTCGGCTTCGGGGGTGGACCTGCAACGGAACCGTTTCGTACGGTAAGCGCCTTCCCGCAGGCCAGGGCAGGGGCCGAACGGGGCCCGTGCGGGGTCGTTAGCGTCCGTTCCCGTTCCGGCGCAGCTCACCTGTGACCATGGTTTCGGGGTGGATCGGCTGGTGGGTGACGCCTGGTGATGGTGATCTTCGTGTCCGGAAGTCCTCGGTAACGGACAAGATCAAATACAGGGTGTGGGGATTGCCTCGACCCCTCGGAAGCGTCCGAAACTCCGTCCGGAATCAATGTCGTAAAACGGCCGTCGCAGAGCCGGGTTTCGGTGCATGATCGAGGGTCATGAGCCTGCCTGTACATCCTTTTGCTGGCCAGCGGGTCGGCTATGCCCGGATCTCCAGCGCGTCGCAGAACCTGGACGGGCAGACCGACGCACTGAATGCGGCGGGCTGCGAGAAACTCTTCGCCGACACCGCGTCGGGGAAGCTGACTGAGCGGCCCGAGCTGACGCGGTGCCTGGAGTATCTGCGGGCCGGGGACACGCTGGTGGTGTGGCGGTTGGACCGGCTGGGCCGTTCCCTGCGGCATCTGGTGGAGACCGTCAACGCGCTGGCCGAGCGCGGGGTGGCCTTCGCCAGCCTGCACGAGGGGATCGACACCAGCACCAGCACCGGCCGCCTGGTCTTCCATATCTTCGCGGCACTGGCGGAGTTCGAGCGGGAGCTGATCGCCGAACGGGCGGCGGTGGGCCGGGCGGCCGCGCGTACCCGAGGCCGCCTCGGCGGCAGGCCCGCCAAGCTGTCGGCCGAGCAGGTCGCGCTGGCACGATCACGCTACGCGGCGCAGGACGCAACCGTGGCCGAGATCGCCAAGGCGCTGGGGGTGGGCCGTGGCACCATCTACCGGGCCGTGCAGCAGACATCCTGACGCCGCGGGAAAAGTCTGAGCGGGCGGTGGCCGCCGACGAGTCGGTGTCGTGGGTGTGGTCAATGAGGATTTCGGGTTGCATGTCGAGGCGTGCGCGTACCTGCCGGGGGGCTGCGTGCGGCGGGCCGGGCGTTCAACACCGAGAAGACCTACGCCGGCCGGATCGCTTTGTACTTGTCGTACTGCCTAGGCCACGGCGTGGACTGGTCGGGCGCATCGGCCTTGCCAAGACCCGCTCCGCACCACCGCGACGTCGGACCGACTCCACCCGGTTGGCGCAGGCCGGGACCGCCGGGCTCGACGTCGACCGAGCGGCCTTCGGGCTTGAGGCCGTGTCACCACTAACCGGGCACACCCTTGGGGGTGTGCCCGGCAGCAGGTTCATCAGCCAGCGGAGGCGGCCACCAGCCTGCGCAGGGTCATCGGCTCGGCGAGGACGAGGTCCAGAACCTGCTGTGCGTGGCGGAAGTGCGGGGTGGTGAAGTGTTCCATGAGGGCTCGGGGGGTTGCCCATTCCTCGATCACCACCATGCTGGCGGGGTGGTTGGGGTCGGTATAGGTGCGGTAGGCCAGGCAGCCGGGTTCGTCCAGGGACGGTTCGATCATCGCCTCCAGGGCGGTGCGGAGCCGGTCTTCCTGGCCGGGCGCGGCCCGGCACTCGGCCAGGACGATGAGGGGCATCTCGTTCGCTCTCCTTGCATGATGGTAGGCGGCTACGGCCGGGCAGGGCCGGTACCGGCGCCTGAGGCGGCGATCGCGGCGGCGACCTCGTCCAGGTCTGCCGGCGCCAGGCGCACCGCGCCGGCTGCGATCCAGCCGTCGACCTGCTCCGGCTTGCGGGCGCCGACGATGGCTCCGGTGACGCCGGGCCAGGCCAGGGCCCAGGCGATGGCCACTTCGGCCACGGTGGTGCCGTGCCGTTCGGCGATCGGGCGCAGCGCGTCGGCCAGCCGGAGATTGGCCGACAGCCCCGTGGTGAAGTCCTGGTGGGCGGCGCGCCAGTCGTCGGCGGGCAGGCCAGCCGCTCGCTGGGCGGAGAAGGCGCCGGTGAGCAGCCCCGACTGGAGCGGTGAGTAGACGATCACGCCGGTGCCGTGAGCGTGCGCCCAGGCGATCTCGGCCGCGGCGGACCGGTTGATGGCCGAGAACGGCGGTTGGATGACGTCGACATGGGCGATCTGCTCAGCGGCCTGCAGCTGGTCGGGGGTGTGGTTGGACAGCCCAATCGCGCGGACCTTGCCCTCGGCCTTCAGGTCGGCCATGACCTGCCAGTACTCCTCCAGGGGCGTGGCGTTGGGCGAGACGGCACCGTAGCCGTCGCCGGCGTACTCCAGCGACTCGCCGGTGTCGGGCCAGTGCACCTGGTACAGGTCGATGCGCTCGACGTTCAGCCGGTGCAGCGAGTCCTCGATCTCGCGGCGGACGCTGGCCGGCTTCATGATCCGGCGGGGCGTGGCCTGCGGGTCGTCGGGGTCCCAGACCAGGCCGGCCTTGGTGAAGATGTACGGGCGGTCGGCCTCGGGCAGGTCGGCGATGGCCTTGCCGACCAGTTCCTCGGAGTGGCCGAGCCCATAGACGGCGGCGGTGTCGATCCAGTTGACGCCGGAGGCAACCGCGTGGCGGATCGCGGCGATCGACTGGGCGTCGTCGGTGGCGCCCCAGCCGAAGCGCCAGCCGGATCCCGACACCGCCCAGGAGCCGAAGCCCAGACGGGTGATGCCCATGCCCGTGGCGCCGAGCGGCCGGGTCGGCACGTCAGTGGTGCTCATGTCGCAGTGCTCCCTGTGAGATCAGGGCCAGGCACCCTCTGGGGTGTCTGGCGCCGGAACCGTTCCGGCGCACATCACTGTGGTCTGGCGGAAGCGGCCGACCCAGTGCCCGCCGCTGCCTAGGCATGGCGTGACCAGGCTCCGGAGGGCGGCAGCGGAACCGGGACCGGGATACTGGTCACATGGCATTGGACAGACGTGCGGAACTGGGTGAATTCCTGCGATCGCGTCGGGCCCGGCTGCGGCCCGAAGAGCTGGGCCTGCCCGACTACGGCGGCCGCAGGCGCGTGCCCGGGTTGCGGCGGGAGGAACTGGCTCAGCTGGCCGGGGTGAGCGTGGACCACTACGTCCGGCTGGAGCAGGGCCGTACCCTGCACTTCTCCGAGGCGGTCCTGGACGCGGTCGCCCGCGCTCTGCGGCTGGACGCCGTCGAACGTGACCATCTGTACCGCCTGGCCCGCCCCTGGTCCGAGGCTGACCGCGCCGACGCCGAGCCCCCGCTGCAGCGCGTACGGCCGGGTCTTCGCCGCCTGCTGGATTCCTCGGCCGACGTCCCGGCCTACATCGTCGGCCGCAACACCGACGTCCTGGCCTGGAACCACCTCGCCGCGGCACTGATCACCGACTTCGCAGCGCTGCCGCCACAGCAGCGCAACCTGGCCCGTCTGGTGTTCCTGGACGAGGGCATGCGCAGCCTGTACGCCGACTGGCGCGGCAAGGCCGGCGACGTGGCCGCCTACCTCCGGCTCGATGCCGGACGCCACCCCGAGGACACGCGGACGGCAGCCTTGATCGACGAACTGTCGGCCGCCAGCCCGGAATTTCGCGAGGTGTGGGCGAAACACCGGCTCAAGGACAAGACCCACGGACGGTACGTCTACCAGCACCCCGTGGTCGGCAGGCTCGACCTCGGATTCGAGACGCTCCGGCTCCCCGACGACCCCGACCAGGCATTGATCGCCCACACGGCAGAGGAAGGATCCCCGTCCCAGACAGCGCTCCACCTGCTGGCGACCTGGGCCCAACAGAGCAGCCTGACCGTGAGCTGACGACCCGGCCTTGCAGCCACCCGTCGGCGGTTCCGTAAATCGCCGCGAAGCTGACAGTCAAGGCGATCGGGCTACCGCAGGAGCTCGCCAACGGGTGCACGATGGACAGCGGGAAGGACCTCGTCTCGAAGGGCCGCGACGAGGACCGGTTCTCACGTGGCTTAACGGCCTTCAAGCGGCTGACCAGCTAGTTCGCTCGACAACCCCAGATAACTTCGGTACCGGGTGTTCCCTCGTGCCGAGGGCGTCTACCAGGAGTCGTCCTCATCGAACTCCTCCTCGTCCTCGTCGCGGGCGTCGGGGTCACGCAACTTCCGGGTTGCGACGGCGCCTTTGGCGGAGTCGGCGGAATCCACCGTGGTAAAGGAGTATTTCCCGTGGACATTGATGTGTTTCCGCATGAAAGGACTGAGGCGGGCGACGTCTTCATCCCGCACGGGATACCCCTGGGCGCGTAACGTGTTCAACGCGGCGTCAATATAGACCGTATTCCAGAGAACCGCGCAATTCAAAACAATGCCCAGCGCGCCCAGCTGGTCCTCCATGCCTTCCCGGTATCTCTGGAACACCTCGCGGCGGCGGCCGTGAAATATCTTCTCGGCCAGTGCGTGGCGCCCTTCCTGGAGGTTGCGCATGCCTTTGATGCCGCGCCGGTAAGGTTCGCTGTCGATGATCGACAGGATGTGGAGGGCTTTGAAGAGGCGGCCGTAGGTCGCGATCGCCTCACCGAGGGCGGTGGGGTGCCCGTCCCGCTGCAGGGCTCTGACCACATCCGACGCGCTGACCTTGCTGGTGTAGATCGTGGCGATCAACCGGAGGATCTCCCCCCAGTGCCGCCGCACCTTGCCCAGGTCCAACTTCCCCCTGGCGAAAGTGTTCAACGGGCCGTAGTCAGCCCCGTTATCGGCGCGCCACCCTTTCTGATCGGGCAGGTCAGCCAGCGCCGGACGATAGTCAACACCCAGCAGATGCGCGATTCCAAACACCAGATCCGAATAGGATCCAGTGTCAG
>NZ_JBAHWD010000067.1:0-16599 GCF_037044575.1 Nonomuraea sp. LPB2021202275-12-8
TGATGGGACGGGGCCTTCGCGGTGGGTCATATGCCGGGACGTACCGCGCCCACGAACGACGCCTTGCGCCATCCGCCGAGCTTCTCGATCCGTACCCTTTTGCCGGTGCTCGGCGAGTGGATCATCTTGCCGTTGCCGACGTACATGCCGACGTGGCCGAACCCGCGAAAGAACATCAGGTCTCCGACCTGCAGACTCTTGTAGGAGACCTTCTTCCTGATGCGCGCGAACTGGCTGTTCGTGACGCGCGGGATCTTCAATCCGGCCTTCTTCCAGGCGAACTGGACCAGGCCTGAGCAGTCGAACGAACCAGGCCCGGTGGCACCGTAACGGTAGGGGTCACCCACCTGGTTCTTGGCCACGGCGACCGCCCTGCGGGCCATCACCTGTTGCCGAGCGACCCTTGTCTGCCTCGCGGACTTGGCGGACGTGGCCGCCTTCGTCCTGGAAGAGCCGGCGGATTCGCTCATCGTCGCCGCCTGCGCCGTCGGGGCGGGGAGGACCAAACCTCCGGCCGCCACGGTCATCGTCAGCGTTACGCCACTAAGGGCAAGGCGGGACAGACGGGGGTTGTGCGAAGAGGTAGACAGGATTTCTCCTTGAAGCTTCCACGAACGCCTACCGGGTTAGCTGACGGATTCGGGCCTGGAAGTCGCCCTACGGCGCGGTGAGCGCCGATTCACCCCTGATCCCTGGGATTCGGGATCGATGGGTCCCCGGCTCCGTGCCTCCTGGCTGCACGGACTCGGCAGATCACCGCCATGGTTCGTCTACGGGGATTACGGCGGTGATCAGCTGGATTCTGTTTATCGGTCCACATCGGAGACCCGATGGTGGTTCGCGGCGCCATGGCTTGTGCACCGCGAGGCCAGAAGCTACGCCGGTAGTCACGCTCTGGCAAAGCCTGAGTCGCGAAGTAAAGATCAGACAAAGGGTCAGTAAGGTTCTCCGCCACTGCTGGAGCCAGGGGGTCCGTTACCGGAAAGTGACCCTTCTCACACTTGACGACTCACGAGCTTGTCAGGACCCATCTGTCACACCCGTCACATCGGTCACACAAGCCAGGTGCCACGCGGAGGAGTTTTGGTCGCTGAATCGCACTTTCATACGGCTCCGCCGTAGACCGGCGGAGCTCTCGGAGAATGCGGCATCGCACCCCACACACCACCGTCCCGCCCGCCCAGCGCGAGGAGGGCGAGCGGGACCGATGGATGAGGTTACGGGCGGACGGCGCCCACGAGGCGGCGGCCGTACGAGGACAGGGCGACCACCTTGACCACGTCACCCGTCTGCGGCGCGTGCACGATCTTCCCGTTGCCCGCGTAGATGCTCACGTGCCCCAGCCCCTCGCTGAAGATGAGGTCGCCGGGCTGCAGGTCGTCGAGGGACACCTTGCGGCCGGCTCCCCAGGCCCACTGCTGCCAGGTGGTGCGGGGCAGCGTGACGCCGCCGGCGCGCCAGGAGGCCTGGGTGAGGCCCGAGCAGTCGTACCCGCCCGGCCCGGTGCCGCCGAACACGTAGGGCTTGCCGACCTGGGCGTAGGCGTAGCTCAGCACCGCCGCGGCGTTGCCCGACGCGGGACCGTCGTACTTGATCCCGGTGCTGTTGGGGTCGCCGGCCCGGTAGGCGCCGAGCTTGTTGAGCAGCTTCTTCTGCTCGGCGATGAGCTCGAGGATCTCCTTGCGGTCATCGTTGACCGAGTCGCGCTCCTTGTCGGCCGTGGCGAGGGCGTCCTGGGCGTTGTCGCGTTCGGTCTTGAGGCCGCGGTTCTCCCTGTCGAAGGCGGCGAGCTTGTCGGCGCGCCCCTGCGAGAGCTGGCCGGACAGCGCCATGCCGTACAGCATGTCGGCGGGTTCGTCACTGGTGATCATCGTCGGCAGCGCGGTGAAGTCGCCGCCTAATTTGTAGGTGTCGACCGCGATCGTGACGACCTGGTCGCGCAAGGTGGCGACGGTGGCCAGTTTACGTTTGTAGCTGTCGTTCAGCTTGGTGTAACGCTTCTTGGCCTCTTTGTACTTCTCGGTCGCGGTATTGAAACGATCGACGACCTTGTCGGCCTTGTCGTTGAGCTTTTCCAGCTTCGCCTTGGCCTGGCTGAGCGTCGGCTTCGGATCGGCCAGCGCTCCTCCCGTCGGGGTCAGTAGCAGCCCGATCGCAAGACCCGCGGCCAGTGGCACCCGGCCCAACCTCACAGCGTCGCCTCCCAGGGGATATATCTGGGGCGAAATAGTACAGAAGTGGCGGGTGAAGTCTCACCTGAACGCCATATTCGTAATCTAGGCGCGGCCCAGCCTGCGAAGCAGCAAACCAGACGGAACGGGTCTGGCTCCCATCCGCCGCACGGACTCGGCCACCTCGCGGTCGGAGGAGACCACGGCCATGGCCCGGCCCGGCGGCTCGGCGCGGACGAGCTGGCGGATCAGGTCGTCGGCGATCTCGCCCGGCGCGCTGAACAGCACCCGCACCCCGCGCGGCGCGACCACCTGGACCGGCGAGTTGAGCTCGGCGCCGTCGAACACGACGGTCACCTCGACCCGGGTCTGCGCGACGAGCCCGCCGAGGCCGGTCATCAGCCGGGTGCGCTGATCCGCGAGAGTGAGGGTGCCATAGCCGGACTTCGTCACGTTGTAGCCGTCGATGATCAGGTGCACCTGGGGCAGCGCGAGGAGCTGGTCGAGCAGCTGCGGGTCGTCGTCGGCCAGCGCGCGGGCGGGGACCCCGCGCACGCCGGGACGCTCGCCGCTGACCGCCGCGACCGAGTCTGCGGGCCGGCTGATCGTGGTGGGCAGGGCCAGCTCCCTGCGCAGCCCTGCCGAGGCGTCCTGCAGCGCGTCGAGGAGCACCCTGATGCGGGCGTCCTCGATGCTCCGGCCCTCCCGCGCGGCCCTGCGCGAGGCTTCGAGCTGCTTCTCGACGTCGGCCAGGCGCTCGCGCAGCCGCTTCAGCTCGGACTCCCCCGCACTGCCCGCGGCCGTGGCGGCGATCTTGGCGTCCTCGGCGGTCTGCTCCATCTCGTCGGCGCGGCGCACGGCCGCCTTGGTGCGCTCGCGGGCCTCGTGCAGCTTGCGGCGCAGGTCGGAGTTTTCGGCCCTGGCGGCCTTGAGCTGCTCGCGCAGCCGCTCCGTCTCCTCCTTGGCGGTGCTCTTCTGGGCGGCGAGCTGGTCGCGCAGCCGGGAGACGACCTCCTCGCGCTCCGACCCCTCGGCCGCGACCGCCGACTGCTCCAGGTCCGCCCTGGCCGACTCCACCATCTCCGCCCAGCCGGGCGGCCTGGTGAGATAGGCGGCCGCGGCGACGAGCACGGGATCGGCGGCGGGCGGCACGTTGCCCTCGGCGAGCGAGGCGGCGAGCTCCGGCCAGCCGGCGGCCACCGACTCGGCGACCACCTCGCGGAATTCCTTGTCGTTCTCCAACTGGGCGGCGATGGGCGCGCTGCCCAGCCTGGCGCGCTTGCGCGGGTCGAACTTGGCGATGCCGCGCAACGGCGGAGGCACGGAGACAGCGGGCATCGAGCCGAGGACCTGAGCCGCCAGATCTACGACATTAAGCCGCACCTGCTCGGGAAGCGGGCGAGACAGGCCTTCACCCGCTGAACTCATCCCACTGTCCCTTCATGACATGCTCTTTCAGACAAGGGTACGGCTGCCGGGTACCTGACCGTAACGGCCACCCGGATGTGGACAAGCGCTTGGTGGGCGATATACGACTGGGCGGGGACCGGTGCCCACCCAGGAGGTTCGTCATGACGGAACCGATGCGGACATCCACCCGCCACCTGCAGGAACTCCACGACCGGTTGACCGCCTGGCTGAGCGGGCGCCTCGGCGTCCCGGTGGAGGTCACCGAAGTGGCGCGGCCCTCCGCCAACGGCCTGTCGAGCGAGACCGTTTTCTTCACCGCCGCCTGGGACGGCAGGCGCGAACACTGCGTGGCGAGGCTCGCACCTGCGGGGGAGGCCGTTCCGGTCTTCCCCTCCTACGATCTCCGTACACAGTTCGACATCACGCGGCTGGCCAGGCGAAAAGCTGGAATTCCAGCACCCAGGCCGCTCTGGTTCGAGCCCGATCCCGCCCCGCTGGGCACGCCGTTCTTCGTCATGGAGCGCGTGGACGGCGAGGTGCCACCGGACGTCATGCCCTACACCTTCGGCGGCTGGCTGCACGAGGCGGCGCCGGCGGACCGGCGCAGGCTGCAGGACTCCACCGTGGGGATCCTGGCGGCGCTGCACGACGCCCGCTTCACCCAGGAAGAGTTGCCCGCGCTCGGCGCCGGCGGGCTGCGCGAGCACGTGGAGGCGCAGCGCGCCTACTACGAGTGGGCGCACGGCAAGCTGCGCATCCCGGTGCTGGAGCGGGCCTTCGACTGGCTGGAGGCGCACTGGCCCGGCGACCCGGGCGGCGACGTGCTCTGCTGGGGGGACGCGCGCATCGGGAACGTCATATACCGCGACTTCACGCCGGTGGCCGTGCTCGACTGGGAGATGGCGGCGGTGGGGCCGCGCGAGCTCGACCTGGCGTGGATGATCTTTCTGCACCGGTTCTTCCAGGACCTGACAGAGGCCATGGGCCTGCCCGGCCTGCCGGACTTCATGCGCCGTGACGACGTCTGCCGGACCTACCGAGAGCTGACCGGCCACGAGCCGCGTGACATGGAATTCCACGAGATGTACGCCGCGCTCCGGCACGGGATCATCATGGCCAGGGTGTGGCGGCGCCGGATCCACTTCGGCGAACAGGCCATGCCGGACGACCCCGACGACCTGGTCATGCACCGGGCCACGATCGAGGAGATGCTCACGGGCTAGCGTCGTAGACCAGCAGCGCGATCTGCACCCGGTTGTTCAGCCCCAGCTTGGTGAGGATGCGCGAGACGTGCGCCTTGACCGTGGGCACGCTCATGAACAGCTCGCGCCCGATCTCGGCGTTGGACCTGCCCTGGCCCACGGCCGTCGCCACCTCGCGCTCGCGGTCGCTGAGCCGCGCGAGCAGGCCGCGGGCGCGCTCGGTCCGCTGTCCGGCGCCGCCGTTGGACACATGGGTGATGAGCTGGCGGGTCACGGCCGGTGAAAGGATCGCCTCGCCAGAGGCGACCTTCCTGATCGCCGCGACCAGGTCGGCCGGCGGGATGTCCTTGAGGAGGAACCCGGCCGCGCCCGCACGCAGCGCCCGCAGCACCTGCGCGTCGGCGTGGAACGTGGTCAGCACCAGGACCTCGGGCGGCGACTTGGCGTCGCGCAGCGCCTCGGTGGCAGCGAGCCCGTCGACGCCCGGCATGCGGATGTCCATCAGCACCACGTCCGGCCGGTGTTCGGCCACCATCGGCGGCACCTGCGAGCCGTCGCCCGCCTCGCCGACGATCTCGATGTCGTCCGTCCCGCCCAGGATCATGGACAGCCCCGCCCTGACGAGCGCGTCGTCGTCGACGATCAGAACGCGGATGGGGGCGGGGGTCATGCATCCTCCCGGGAGGTCTCGGCCGGCCACGGTAGCCAGGCGCGTACGACGAAATCACCTTCGGGGGTCGGCCCGTGCTCCAGCCGCCCGCCGGCCAGCTCGGCCCGCTCGGCCAGCCCGATGAGCCCGGCCCCGGCTCCGGGGATGCGCGTGCCGTGCCGTGTCCACAGGGCGTTGCGCACCTCGGCCGACAGCCCCTCGCCAGGCGCGCCGCCCACCGCCACGACGGCGGGGGCGCCCCCGGCGTGCTTGCGGGCGTTGGTGAGGGCCTCCTGCACGATGCGGTAGAGGTTGCGGCCCAGCCCTTCCGGCGCGTGCTCGACCTTCAGGTCCAGCCGGACGTCCATGCCCGCCTGCTTGCACTCCTCCACCAGCGCGGAGAGGTCAGCCAGGGTGGGCTGCGGCCGGTCGGGCACCGGATCGTCGGCGGGCGGGGCCGGGTGGCGGAGCACGCCGATCACCTGGCGCAGATCCTGTAACGCGAGGTGGGCATTGCTCCTGATCGCCCCGGCGGCTCTGGCGATCTCCGCGGCGGGGGCGTCGGGCCTGAACTCCAGCGCGCCCGCGTGCAGGCTGAGCATGGACAGGCGGTGGGCGAGCACGTCGTGCATCTCCCTGGCGATCCGCTCGCGCTCCAGCCGCTTCGCCTCGACGGCGGCGATGTCGGCACGCTGCCGGAGCGTCCAGACGAGCTGCCGCCTGGCCCGCACCACCACGCCCCAGGCGAAGACGGTCAGCATGATGGCGACACCGAACACGAACGAGCCCAGCGGGCCCAGGTCGGGGTCCGGCCGGAGCATGACGTACGGCACCAGGGTGACCGTGCCGAGCAGGGCGACGGGACCGGAGATCTTGAACGGCCGGTGCACCGCCACCGTGAACAGCGCCACGACCGAGGCCCCGCCGACCAGCTCCAGATAGGACGACAGGACGGTGGTGACCACGGCCAGCGCGACCGGCCACCGGCGGCGCAGCCACACCGCCAGGCACGACAGGAGGCCGGCCACCTGCTCCAGCGCGACCACTGGCCCCGGCCTGATGTCGAGCTCGTTCATGGTCACCAGGGTCAGCCCGCAGGCCAGCAGGAACATGACGACGTCGACGATCCAGTCGCGGGTCGAGCGCCGCACGGGACCATCCGTGCTCCCGTCGCCGAGCAGGACGGACGGCAGCACCCACCGGTATTCGTGCGAGTCCGTCACGTTCATCGAGGTTATGCCCTACCTGGGTCGTGACGACAGCGACCAAAGTCGATGCCGGGCCAGACCTCGGACCGACGCGGCGGCCCAGGCGCGCCGGGGAGGCTGGACCGTGTGCGAGTGCTCCCTGACATCCCGAAGACCCGGCTCGGCGTGGCCGAGCTGCGCCCGCCGCGCAACCGGCCCGACCCGCGGGCGGTCGCGTGGTGGACGATCCAATGGCTGATCCTCATGCTGCCCGTGGCGGCGGCCGGCCCGGCCGCCTTCTGGTTCCTCACCGACCGGCCGCTCTGGCTGGGCGTCGCCGCGGTCGCGTTCGCCGCGGGCTGCGTCGTCCTGGCGCTGGTGGCGCCGCGGGCCTACTACCGCGTGCAGCGCTGGGAGGTCACCGAGGAGGCGGTCTACACCCGCAGGGGCTGGCTGACCCACACCTGGCGGGTGGCGCCGATGTCCCGCGTCCAGACGGTCGACACCGAGCGGGGGCCGGTCCAGCGGCTGTTCGGGCTGGCCGACGTCACCGTGACCACCGCCTCGGCCGCGGGCGCCATCAAGATCGAGGCGCTGGACCACGAGCTGGCCGCCGAGCTGGCGGCGCGGCTGACCGCGGTCACCCAGGCGACGCCGGGAGACGCCACGTGATCGGCGAGAGCTGGCAGGCGCTCTCCCCGCGCGGCCTGCGGGTGTCGGGGATCAGGTCGCTGGCGATCGCGGCGCCCGTGGTGACGGTCCTGGCACGGGTGCTGGCCGGCCTCGACTGGCCCCTGTGGCCCATCGTCGCGGCCACCGGAGGCGCGGGCGTGGTTGTCGTCGCCGGGGCGCTGGCGTACGAGGCCGCCCGGTTGCGCGCGACCCGCTGGCGGCTGACCGCCGACCGTCTGGAGGTGCGCACCGGGGTGGCCGTGCGGCAGCACCGCTCGATCCCGCGCGACCGGGTGCGCAGCGTGGACGTACGGGCCGATCCGGTACGGCGCGCGTTCGGCCTGACCCTGGTCAAGGTCGGCACCGGCGAGCACGCCGACGCCCACTCCGAGCTCGTCCTCGACTCGCTGACCGGGCACGACGCCGAGGCGCTGCGCCGCAGCCTGCTCAGGCAGGAGGCGCCGGTCGCGGACGTGGCCCTGGCGCAGCTGCGGTGGGCCTGGGCGAGGTACGCGCCGCTGTCGGTGTGGTCGTTCGCCGGCGGCGCGCTGGTCCTCGGCGCCCTGTACAAGACGCTCGACCTCCTGGGCCTGGACCTGTTCACGTCCGATGTGGCGGCCGGGGTGTGGGACTGGGTGACCGGACGGCCGTGGATGGCGGTCCCGGCGCTCCTGGCCGCGAACGCGGCCTTGGGGGTGGTGGGCGCGTTGCTGCTGTTCGCCGAGTCGTGGGGCCGCTACCGGCTGGAGCGCGAGCCGGGCAGGCTCAGGCTGAGCCGCGGGCTGCTGACGAACCGCTCGCTGACGTTGCAGGAGCGGCGGCTGCGCGGTGTGGAGATCAGCGAGCCGCTGCTGCTCAGGCTGGGCGGCGGGGCGCGGGTCAAGGCGGTCGCCACCGGGCTCGGCAAGGCGGGCGAGGACGAGAGCGAGGACGTGGCCGCGCTCACCCCGCCGCTCCCCCGCGAGCTGGCCGTGCAGGTGGCGGCGCGGGTGGCGGGGATGGCGCCGGTCAGCCCGTCACCCCATCCCGTGGCGGCCCGGCGCAGGCGGATCGTCTGGTCGCTGGCCACGGTGGCGTCCCTGGCCGCGCTCGCGGCGGGGGCGACCTGGCTCGCGGCCCGCGGCGGCCGGCCGGCCGCCGCGTCCGGGCAGTCGTGGCCTGCGGGCTGGTTCTGGCCGTCGCTCGGGGCGGCGACGGCGCTGGCGCTGCCGGTCGCGCTCTGGCTCGCCGCCGACGCCTACCGCGCGCTCGGCCACGCGCTGAGCGAGCGCCACCTGATCTGCAGGCGCGGCACGCTCACGCGGCGGACGGTGGCGCTGGACCGGGGCGGCATCGTGGGCTGGACGCTCAGCGCGACCGTCTCCCAGCGGCGCTCGGGCCTGCTGACCGTCACGGCGACCACGGCAGCCGGTGACGGCCACTACGACGTGGCGGACGTCGGACGGGGCGACGGGCTGGACCTGGCGGCGCGGGCGGTGCCGGGGCTGCTGGAGCCGTTCCTGGTGCGGTCGCAGTAGTGGGCCGCGCGGTCCCCCACGACTCGCCCATGCCCCTGTACTGGGCAAGCTCGGACCGCGCGGCCCACGTACTGCTTGCGGAAATAACCGTATTTGTCGCACTTGCAGCGGGGTTGCAGGATCTTTAACTGTTGACTGTCAACGCCCGAGCAGGACGCCGTGCACCTGGCGATCGTGCTCGACGAGCTGCTCGCGGCGGCGGGCGGCGGCACCATGCGGCTGGCGCTGCTGCTGGAGCAGGTCATCACGATGACGGCGGGCACGATCGCCGGTCTGGTGGCCGGGCTGCTCGCCGCCAACGCCGCGCTGGGCCGGATCCCGCAGTTCGCCGAGCCGCTGGTGACGCCGCCGCTCCCGCACGAGGTGGCGGCGGCGCCCGTGGCGCTGGTCACCGGCGCGGCCCTGCTGGCGAGTCTGCTGTGCGCGCTCGGCGTCTCCGAGCTGCTGCTGCGCGGCATCCGGGTGGAACGGCTCCGCGAGGCGCCTTCCTGAGATCAGCTCCCGATCGGCTTCTTGGCCAGCTCCACCAGGAACGCCCTGGTCACGGTCAGCGCGCCGGCTCGGGCCTCCCTTTCGGCCATCAGCCGGGTGTTGGCGGAGTTGGTCGGCTCGCCCTTGGGGCGTTCGGCGCCCGCGTAGTCGACCTCCACCACCACGGCCCCCTGCCGCACCATGACCGAGCCGCTGCCCGCCGACACCGCGCCCCGTCTGGTCTTGATGTACTGGCCGTGGGCCTGCTCGCCCACACCCTTGATGTCGAGCACCTTGCCCAGCTCGAGGCCGTCCAGCGACGTCTCGGCGATGTCCTTGCTCCCGCCGCGCTTGCCCGCGTAGAAGGACCTGGCGGCGGTCACGTCGGCCACGCCCGCGCGGTTGGTGAAGGAGTGCACGGTGATCAGCACGCTGCGGACCTTGGTCACCTTGTCGCCCGGCGGGACGTCCAGGTTGAGCCAGCGGCACTCGGTCTGCGTGTCGTTGCCCACCTCCAGGCCACGCGCCCTGGTGGTCGGTGCGGGCACCAGCCGGGTGGCGACCCCGGTGATGGCCTGGCAGGCGGGCGGGTAGACGACCAGCTGCGTCGGCGAGGGCGTGGGGATCGCGCTCGGCTTGGCGGTGACGGCCTTGTACGGCTGCGCGAGCACGTTCGGGTGCCGTGCCTTCCAGGCGGCCACGCCCTTGGCGATGTGCTTGATCACCGTGGTGGCCTCGCGGATCGCGTTGGCCTCGGTGACCGACTGCGTGCTGTCGTTGCTGAGGATCTTCGCGTCCTTGCGCTGCTGGCTCGCCTGGTATTTGACCTCGATGGTCATGTCATGGACGCGGGCGCGGGCGGTGCCGTAGGAGTACCACAGCAGGGTGCCCGAGCGGCGCCAGGTGTACTGGGCGAAGGCCCCGTCGCCGATGCCCTGGATCTCCTTGACGGCCGACACGTAGTCCTTGTCGCCCTTCTTCGGCGTGGGTTTGGCGGTCTCGCCGTACTTCGCGCTGCCGTACTCGATATCGAAGGAGTTCTGGGCCATGGCCCGGCCGGTCTTCGCGCCGTCGCCCCGATGCTGGGCCAGCTTGACGTCGACCTCGCGGCTGCGCCAGAACTCGCCGAAGGAGATGCGCTGGTTGGTCCAGTTGCAGGAGAAGTTGACCGTGTACTCGGAGTCCCTGGAGGCCTTGGCGACCGTCGCCTCGGGCACCAGGCGCTCGGCCTCCTCCTTCGGGAGCATCGCGCACACGTCCGGCCCGGTCACCGGGGCCGCCTTGGTGGCCTTCGCCGGGGACGTCTCCCCCTGACCCGCGGCCGGGGTGCCGAAGGTGCGCGACACCTGGCCGTACAGCAGGTAGGCGCCGGCGCTGCCGGCGACGAGCACGACGAGGCAGACCGCCACCACCGGCAGGATCCACGGGCGGCGCCGCGGCGGCCTGTGTGACGGCGGGGGCGGCATGGGAGGCCTGGTCGGTGGCTCGAGCGGCCCGCCGGGCACCTGGTGGGGGGCGGTCGGCGGTCGGTACTCGCTACCGGGATTCACGAGGGACTCCAGGGGTTTGCCATGACTTGCGGTGAAACATGCTAGTCACCCGGCTTGCAGTGCGCTTGCAGTCGCTCAATCCCGTACTGCGGTCGAGACCAGCCGGGCGGCGGCGAGCGCCGTCTTCTGGTCGGCCGCCGCGCTCACTTTGACCTGCTCGCGGCGCCAGATCACCTCCGCCACCAGGTTGCTGGTGCGCAGCAGCACCGTGCTGTCGGAGCGGCCCAGGTCAGCGGAGTTGATGGAGAGCTCGTAGCTGTTCTGCACGAACGCGGCCTCGCCCACGTCCCGCACGTCGCTGACGGCGCCGACGGCCTTGCGGAAGGCCGTGCCCTGCGCGCCCGCACGGGCGGTGCGCTCGCTGGTGAACCACAGGGCCGCGACCTCCGGGCCGCCCCGGTCGCCGTTGGGCCGCTCCGCCCAGGCCCGCACGGTGATCGAGCTGATGGTCCTGGAGCCCCTGAGCAGCTTCCACTGGCACTCGCCCGCGCGCGTCGCCGTCCGCCTCGGGGTGCCCTTCATCAGCTGGGCGGCCTGGGCATCGGTGAGCAGCTCGCACGCGGCCGGCGCCGCCGCGAACCTGCCGGGGTCCTCCTGGCCGAGCGCCGCCAGGCCGTACCAGCCTCCCGTGCCGAGCAGGGCGACGGCGGCGAGGACGGCCGGGACGAGCCACCGGCGGCGGCGCGGGGCCGGGGCGGCGGCGGAGCCCAGCACCGCGTGCAGCCCGTCGCGCACCTGCGCGGCGGTGGGCCGCGCCGCCGGGTCCTTGGCCAGCATGGCCAGCAGCAGCCCGCCGAGCTCGCGGCCGGCCCTGGCCGGCCGAGGCGGCTCGTGCAGCAGCACCGCGGCCGCCACCGCGGCGGGCATCGCGCGTTCGAACGGCGCCCGTCCCTCCACCGCCGTATACAGGCTGGCGCCCAGCGACCACAGGTCCGAGGCGGGGCCGGAGGGCTGCTCGTTGAGCCGCTCGGGCGCCATGTAGCCGGGCGAGCCGGCGCTGCCGTACCGGTCGGCCCGGCCGCCCATCGCGACCGCGATGCCGAAGTCGGTGAGCATCGCCGAGCCGTCGGCGTCGAGCAGGATGTTGGCCGGCTTGACGTCCTGGTGCACGATGCCGTGGGAGTGCGCGACCGACAGCGCCGACAGCACGCGCAGGCCGATGCGGGCCACGGCGTCCGGCGGGAGCGGGCCGTGCTCCTTGATCACCTTGTCCAGGGAACGGCCCGCGACCAGGTCCAGGATGATCCACGGCTGGCCGCCCTCGAGCACGACGTCGTGGACCAGGACGATGGCGGGGTCGCGCAGCCGCCCGGCGGATCTGGCCTCGTGGATGGCCCGGTCGGCGAACTCCGCCCGCTCGTGCGGCGTCAGCTCCGCCGGAACGCGGACCTGCTTGACCGCGACCTGCCGGTTGAGCACCTCGTCGTGCGCCCGCCACACCGTGCCCGCGCCGCCCTCGCCGAGCCGCTCCACGAGGTGGTAGCGGCCCGCTAGCAGGTAGCGGTCAGCCCGCACGGCGCAACGCCTGTTCGCTCGCCTGCGCGGCCTTCAGGCCCGCCTGCTTGATGTCCTCGTCCCTGGGCCGGTTGGCGAGCGTGGTGTACTCGACGCTCACCACCAGGTTGGCCAGGCGGTAGAAGACGACGGCGGAGTGGATCCGGCCCGTGCTGCCCTTGAGCTCGAAGGTGAACGCCTCCTCGCCGACGCCGCCGATGGCCCGGACGGGGGTGCGCGTCACCGACTGGGCGTTCTTGACGCCGATCTCCGGCCAGACCCAGTCGATCTTTTCGTGCTTGGCCCAGAAGCGGTGCTGGTTGGCGAACAGGGTGCGGGCCGTCTCGGGGGTCATGGCCCACGGATCGCGGGTGTCGGAGTCCTTCTGGATCTGCACCTCCACGCCGGTGCTCTGGATGGTCCAGCCGCACTGCGGACCGTCCTCGTCGGCGCTCGACTTGGCCTTGGGCGGCTGCTGGGTGCGCAGCAGCAGGCCGACCTCCTCCGGAGGCAACAGGGAGCACACGTCCATGGGCACAGTGAACGCCGCAGGCAGCCCCTTGTCCTGATTTTTCAGGATAAGAACCACGGCGGTGGCCGCCGCGGCCACGACCGCCACCGCCACCACGCCGGCGATCCACGGCAGCAGCCTGCCACGCCGCTTGACCGGCCCCGGCGCCGTCACCTCGTGGTGCACCGGCAGCACGGCCGGCTCGCCGGCGGCGACCTGCCGCAGCGCCTGGATCATCACCGGCGCGGCGGGCCTGGCGCCCGGATGCCGCGCCATCATGGCCGTGAGCAGCGGGCCGAGCGGGCCCGGCGCGGCCGGCAGCGGCTGCGTCAGCGTCGCCCTGATCCGCTCCGCCGCCGTGCCGCCGTAGGCCGGCCGGCCCGTCGCCGCGAGATAGAGCGTCGCGCCGAGCGACCACACGTCGCTGGCCGGCCCGCCGGCCTCGCCCTCCAGGCGCTCCGGGGCGATGAAGCCGGGCGAGCCGATCATCAGGCCCTGCTCGGTCAGCGTCGCCTGGCCCTCCTGCCTGGCGATGCCGAAGTCGGTGAGCACCACCCTGCCGCTTTCGGTGAGGAAGACGTTGCCCGGCTTCACGTCGCGGTGCTGCAGCCCGCGCCCGTGCGCGGCGGACAGCGCGTCGAGCATCTCGGCACCGATCCTGGCCGCGTACTCCGTCGGCATCGGCCCGTGCGCCTGCACCGCCTCGCCGAGAGTGCTGCCACGCAGCAGCTCCATGACCAGCCACGGCCGCTCGTACTCGACGACGACGTCATGCAGCGCCACGATGCCCGGGTGGCGCATCTGCGCCATCGCCTGGGCCTCGCGCACGGCCCTGGTGACCAGCTCCTCCCGCTCCTTGGGAGACAGGCCCTCGGGCAGCGTGAGCTCCTTGACCGCCACCTCGCGGTCAAGCATCTCGTCCCTGGCCAGCCAGACACGGCCCATGCCGCCGCTGCCGAGCGGCCGCAGGAGGGAGTAGCGGCCGGCGAGTCTTCCCCCGGACATAAAGGGAAGGGTAACGAAGGTTCAAGCCGAATAGTTATTCGTTCGGCGCGCGCAACTGTCGGTGCTCCTCTCTATGGTCTTGGATCGTGGATCCGGTACAAGGCACCCTC
Source organism: Nonomuraea sp. LPB2021202275-12-8 (assembly GCF_037044575.1). Taxonomy (NCBI): domain Bacteria; kingdom Bacillati; phylum Actinomycetota; class Actinomycetes; order Streptosporangiales; family Streptosporangiaceae; genus Nonomuraea; species Nonomuraea sp. LPB2021202275-12-8. Next base: position 13,950 of record NZ_JBAHWD010000067.1, read on the forward strand.
GACGAGCTCGGCACCCCGCTGAGCGACGTCACGTTCGTCGTGTTCGACCTCGAGACGACCGGTGGATCGCCGGCCGAGCACATGATCACCGAGATCGGCGCGGTCAAGGTGCGGGCGGGCGAGGTGCTCGGGGAGTTCTCCACGCTGGTCGATCCCGGCGGGCCGATCCCGCCGTTCATCTCCGTGCTGACCGGCATCACCGACGCCATGGTGGTGGCGGCGCCGCGCATCGAGGCCGTGCTGCCGAGCTTCCTGGAGTTCATCCGCGGCGCCACCCTGGTCGCCCACAACGCCGGCTTCGACACCCGCTTCGTCAAGTCCGCCTGCGCCGCCCACGGCTATCCTCCGCCCGCCAACCCGGTCGTCGACACCGTCGACCTGGCCCGGCGGGTGCTGACCCGCGACGAGACGCCCAACGCCAAGCTGGCCACCCTCGCCCGGTTCTTCCGCAGCCCCACCGAGCCGTGCCACCGCGCGCTGGAAGACGCCAGGGCCACCGTCCACGTGCTCCACGGCCTCATCGAGCGGGCCGGCTCCTTCCAGGTGCACACCCTCGAAGAGCTCAAGTCGTTCGTCCGCGCCCCCACGCCCGAGCAGCAGCGCAAGCGCCACCTGGCCGAGTCGGTGCCCCACTCCCCCGGCGTCTACCTCTTCGAGGACGAGCGCGGCGAGGTCCTCTACATCGGCAAGAGCACCAACCTGCGCAACCGCGTGCGCTCCTACTTCACCGCCAGCGAGACCAGGCCGCGGATCCGCGAGATGATCGGCATCGCCGAGCAGGTCCGCCACATCGTCTGCTCGACCGCGCTGGAGGCAGAGGTCAGGGAGCTGCGCCTGATCGGCGGCGCCAAGCCCCGCTACAACCGCAGATCCCGCTTCCCCGAGAAGGTCGTCTGGCTCAAACTCACCGACGAGCCGTTCCCGCGCCTGTCGATCGTCCGCGAGATCAGGGACGACGACGCCGCCTACCTCGGCCCCTTCTCCAGCACCCGCCTCGCCGACGACGCCCGCATCGCCCTGCACGAGGCGCTGCCGCTGCGCCAGTGCACCCAGCCGATCACCCTGCGCACCCGCCGCACGGCCTGCGTGCTGCACGAGATGGGCCGCTGCGGCGCCCCCTGCGAAGGCAAGCAGAGCCAGGCCGACTACTCCGTCCACGTGGAGATCGCCCGCCGCGCGATGCTCCTCGACGCCTCTCCTGTCTTCCAGGCGGTCTCGGCCCGCATGGAGCGCCTGTCGGTCGAGCAGCGCTACGAGGAGGCGTCCGTCGACCGCGATCGCCTGGCCGCCTTCGTCCGCGCCGCCGCCCGCATGCAGCGCCTCGCCGCGATCACCAGCATCCCCCACCTGGTGGCCGCCAGCCCCGCCTTCGACGGCGGCTGGGAGATCCACGTGATCAGATACGGCAGGCTCGCCGCGGCCGGCGTCATGCCCCGCGGCGCCCACCCCACCCCGTTCGTGGCCTCCCTCACCGCCACCGCCGAGGCGGTCATCCCCGGCCCCGGCCCGGTCCACGCGGCCAGCGCCGAGGAGACCGAGTGCATCCTGCGCTGGCTGGAGTCCCCCGGGGTGCGACTGGTCGAGGTCGACGGCCAGTGGAGCCTGCCGGCCCGCGGCGCCGCCCGCCACAAGGCCCGCATCGACCTCGCCTACCGTGGCCTCGACCAGCCCCGCAGCCGGGAGGGGCGGCCTCTGCGGTGATTCGCTACAGTTGACCCATGGTCACGGCAATCGTTCACATCAATGCCGACGTGGGCCGGATCCCGGAGGTCGCTGAGACGATCGCGGAGATCGACGGCGTCAGCGAGGTCTACTCCATCACCGGCGAATTCGACCTGCTGGCCATGGTGCGCGTGGCCGCCTACGAGCAGATCGCCGAGGTCATCCCCGGCCACATCAACAAGGTCCCCGGCGTCCTGCACACCGAGACGCACATCGCCTTCCGCACCTACTCCAAGCACGACCTGGACGCGGCCTTCTCCATCGGCTTCCCCGAGGCGGACTAGCCCCCTCCTCGCCCCGGCTCCCGCCCATCGGCGGCAGCGGGAGCGTGCTCAACCTGCCGCACCGGTGGGCAGACCTTTCACGGACTCCCCCGAGCCGGATCCAGCCACCCGGCAACCTCGCCGACGACGGCGAGGGAGCGTGTCTTCTTTCCCGCCGTGGGTTTTCAAGGTCTTTTACGGCACGGCCAAGGGAGGCCCACCCGCCGCACAGGGCTGGGGGCCTCCAGGAATACGGCCTCTGACCCCGCACGGGGCGGGCCGCCGTTACGCGCGCCCGTTGCACCGTCTGAGCGGTTCACAGCCATCGGTCCCCTCGGCCGAGTCTCTCGACAGGCGGGCCCGGGGCAACTCGATGCGCTGAGGCGGGCAGGCTCCAGGTCCGCGGGAGGGCATGGGGTGATCGCTTGAGTCGGGCGTCCTTGGGTGACGGTCGTGGACTTGGGTGGACGCTCCGGCCTCCTTGGCCGCCCCCCGCGAGCCGGGCCCTTCGAGGTCCTGTCCACGACTCGAACCGCTCAGACGGGATAGCGGGCGCGCGTAACGGCGGGCGGCCCCGTGCGGGTCAGAGGCCGTACTCCTGGAGGCCTCCGGCCCCGTGCGGCGGGTGGGCCTCCCATGGCCGTGCCGTAAAAGACCTTGAAACT
>NZ_JBAHWD010000068.1:0-16036 GCF_037044575.1 Nonomuraea sp. LPB2021202275-12-8
AATCGGCGTTGCCGGAGTACCGCCAAGGGCAGTGGTTCGGCCAGAGGGCGATAGTCCGCGAGCGCAACGACGAGGCCGGGAAGCCATTCGGGCTTGGCGCCGGCTTGTCTCGCGTAGGAGCCACGTGCGACCCACCATATCGGCTCGTTGTACCGCTCACCCGTCGCGCGGCTGACGCCCACGATCTGCTCTGCGGCGCTGTCGTAGTGAATGACGAGATTGTTGGCCTGGACGGCACTGACCAGTGCGTAGCCTGGGGTGCTCACGCCGCCCCGAGCGGCGATGGGTGCTTTCACGTCGCTGCCGATGTCGTCTCGTCGCGTGATTTCCATGAACAAGTTCTCATTGGACCGCTGAGACCACCAGTACGCGACCATGGCCCTCATCCTGCCTCAGCTGGATCTTGGACTCCAGAGGTCCATCTGGGGATCATGGGCTCGACCCTGCCGCAGCCCTGCCTTCTGTGCGACCATGTGTGCTGCCTCGCCCCGCGGCTCCCTCTGGCTCTGGAGGAGTCCCAACCGTTTCCCTGAGCTGGGAAAACGCGGGCAAGATCATCCCGCATATATCCCGTGATCAAGGTCCTACGGCTGCATACGGGTGCTCTCGGTGACCTACCCAGGGTCTGGAAAGCAAAAGACCTGCGGCAGCAAAACCGCAGGTCAGGGGCCAAAATGCCTGGTGGAGAAGAGTGCCCCCGGCAGGATTCGAACCTGCGGCACCCGCTTTAGGAGAGCGGTGCTCTATCCCCTGAGCTACGGAGGCGGACGACGTAAGCCTAGCGAAAGTCTGGCAGTGCGTGCGCCGTCGGGCGGGGGTGAGTTCTGGGGACGTTGGTTATGGGTGGTCTGAGCTGCGGTAAAGGCATGACAAGTGATCACCTTCCGGTGTGTGGGCCATGGGTACCGTCGGCGCCGTGGATACGAGGCGGCGTAGGCAGGTGCGCAGGCGACCCGTTGTGCTGTTTGCGGCGTTGCTGGCTCCGGCGATCTTCGCCGGGGGGTTGCTGGCGGGGGAGCTGAGCCGGTACGAGCACACCGGGGCGCGGGTGGATGTGGAGGGGGGCAGGGCGGGCCGGATGGTTTTCGAGCCGGTGCTCGTGCCGGCGCCCGCTCATCCGATCCGGCAGTACGTGGCGGCGGTGCCCGCGCCGGTCGTGGAGGTGCCTGTCGTCCAGGTTGTCGCGGCTCCTCGGGATGTTGTGCCGTCCGTGCCGGTGCGGGAGCCGGTGCCGACTCCGACGGTGGAGCGGCGTCCTGATCCGCCTGCGCCTGCTCAGTCCGAGTGTCCGGGGGAGTGGGTGGACACGTGGCTCTGGGAGATGTGCCGGGAGCATGAGCGGCGGCCCGGGGAGGGCTGGTCCGGTGACTCTTGAGCTGACCTGACGCGGTGGTCGCGCGATCCGTTCGTCTGACGCGTTCGACTGCTGAGTGAGCGGCTGGCTGTCGACAATCTATGACAAATGTACGAACCCCACCGCCCCGCGAGCCGTACTGACCTAGTAAGGAATGGCACGAACCCACCCCACCGCAGCCCCCTGGGCGCAGACGAGGAGCTTCACCCGTCCACCTGTACAAAAGCGTCGTTCGTGCCATAACGGCTCTCCGGAGTTCGGTCCGGGCACTCGGGGGGCTGTAGTAACGTGCGTGCCGGACCCGGGTCACGAGTTTGCAAACGGAGGAGTCGAACGTGCCAGCCCCCCGATCAGCAGGTCTGATCGCGGTCGTCATGGCGATGACTTCCCTCTTCGGGCTGCCCGCCCAAGCCCGGGCCCAGACTCCAACGGTGACGCACCGCCAGCAGCAGGATCCCTCCAACCTCACGGAGTTGCGCAAGGAGGCCGAGCGGGCCGCCAAGGAGCTGGAGAACGCCACCAAGGCGCTGGAGAAGCGCCGGGCGACCTTCGCCGCGGCCGAGAAGGAGCTCAAGACCAAGCTGCAGGCTCTCCAGCAATCTCAGCGTCAGCTGGCGCAGATCCGCCGGCCGGTCTCGGAGCTGGCCGAGCTGCTCTACCAGCAGCCTGTGGGAGCCGACGGCATCGCCCCGTTCCTGTCGGGCGACGCCGACACCGACACCCTGCGCGCGATGGCCAACATCAGCCACATGGTGACCGTCCGCCAGCAGGCGGTCGAGCAGACCAGCGCGCTCACCAAACAGACGGAGGGCCTGGCCGCCGAGGCGCAGGAGCTCCGGGCGGGCAACCTGCTGGCCGAGGCTCAGATGGCGGCCGAGATCGACCTGCTCAGGAAGCAGTCCGACAAGATCGTCAAGTCGCTCACCGCGGCTCTGGTGAAGCTCGGCATCAAGATCGACAAGGTGGGCAGGGCGGCGCTGGGGTGCAACCCGCTGCGGGCGGCGACTGCCGGCAACTACCCCAACGGCCTCATTCCCCAGGCCATGCTCTGCCCGTTGCAGCAGAGGGGCCACAGCCTCCGGGCCGATGCCACCATCGCCTTCGTCAGCCTGAACGAGGCCTACAGGCGGCAGTTCGGCAGGGCGATGTGCGTGACCGACGCGTACCGGAGCCTGGCCGAGCAGCAGTCGGTCTACTACCGGCGACCGGGCTTCGCGGCTGTGCCGGGACGCAGCAACCATGGACTCGGGCTGGCGGTGGACCTTTGCGGCGGCGTGGAGCGGTTCAGGTCGGCGGAGTTCAACTGGCTGGAGAAGAACGGCAAGAGGTATGGCTGGTTCCATCCGGACTGGGCCTACAGCAGCCCGTTCGAGCCTTGGCACTGGGAGTATGACCCGAAGATCGACACCCTGCTCTAGATCGCGGGAGTGAGCTCGCTGGTGCAGTGGGCGCAGCGGCCGGCCGCCTTGGGGACTTCCGACAGGCACTCCGGGCAGTTGCGGTGGGTGACCTCCTCCGTGGTCTCCGCGCGATCCTTGAAGTGTGTGTACGGCCTGACGACCAGGAAGTAGATCACCGCCGCGACCATCACGAACGAGATGACGGCGTTGATGAAGTCGCCGTACAGGAAGTCGGACCGGCCGATGGTGAACTTCAGCGACGAGAAGTCCGGCAGCCCGCCGAACGCTGAGATCAACGGTGTGAGCAGGCCGGTCACGAACGAGTTGACCACGGCGGTGAAGGCCGCGCCGATCACCACCGCCACGGCGAGGTCGATGACGTTTCCCTGCATGAGGAACTTCTTGAATCCACTCATGGAAACTCATCGTAACCGAACGATTACTATAAGTGGGGCTTGATGGTGATCGACAGGTGGCCGCCTGCTTGGGCGCCGGCCAGCTCGCTCGCCTGCGACGGGGTGGTGGCGAGCACCACCAGGGCGCCGTGGTCGTCCTTCGCGGCCGGGATGGTCAGGACGGTGACGTCGTCGGCCACCAGAGACGCGACCTGACCCTCGTGTGCCGCGAGCACGCTGATCGTCGAGCCGGGGGAGATCAGGCGCACCACGTCGGGATCGGCGATCCGCACGGGCGTGGCCACCGATCCGGGCGGCATCCGCAGGGAGTCCAGCAGGCGCACGTCGGTGAGTGGCTCGCCCCGCCGCATCGCCGTCGCCAGCACCCGGCCCGTGGCGCCGGTGTGCAGGGCGCCGTCGGGCGGGTGGGGATGGGGGACGGCCTGAAGATCTCCGGGGCGCAGCACGCCGGGGGACAGGTCGCGGGTGGCGACCAGGACGGCCGGTCCCGGGGCGGGACGTAGCGCCAGATATCCGGAGATGACGGCGCCGGCGGCGAGCATGGCCGCGATGAGCCGGCGCCTACGCTCGCAGCGCCGCAGCCAGATCCGGATCACGGCAGCTCGAAGGGGAGCTTGAGACCGTCGAGCGTCGCGCCGCAGGGGCACGTCGGGTTAGCGGGCAGCGCCTGCACGGTGTCGGCCACCAGGGTCCGCATCCGCGCTACGTTGCGCGCGAAGAACTCCAGCACCTCGTCATGCGTGACCCCCTGACCGGCCTCCACTCCGGCGTCATGGTCGGTCACCAGTGACAGCGACGTGTAGCAGAGCGCCAGCTCGCGGGCGAGCACCGCCTCGGGGAAGCCCGTCATGCCGACGATCGTCCACCCGTTGCCCTGGAACCACTGCGACTCCGCCCGCGTGGAGAAGCGCGGCCCCTCGATGACCACGAGGGTCCCGCCGTCGACCGTGTCCCACTCGCCGGACCGGGCCGCCGACACGGCGACCGCCCGGCCCGACGGGCAGTAGGGGTCGGCGAACGACACGTGAACGGCTCCGCCCATGTCGTAATAGGTCTGGACACGCCCGGAGGTCCGGTCGACAAGCTGGTCGGGCACCACGATCGCGCCGGGGCCCACCTCCGCCCGCAGCGACCCCACGGCGCTGGGAGCGAGCACCTGGCGCACGCCGAGAGAGCGCAGTGCCCACAGGTTGGCCCGGTAGGGGATGCGGTGCGGGGGGAAGCGGTGATCCCGCCCATGCCTCGGGATGAACGCCACGGAGCGCGAGCCGATGCGGCCGATGGTGACGACATCGCTGGGCGGGCCGTAAGGAGTGGCGAGCTCGACCTCCTCCGCGTCGTCGAGGAGGGAGTAAAAGCCGGAACCGCCAATGACGCCGATATCTGCACGAGTGACCATGGCGCAGAGGGTAGCGGCATCGTGGACGGGCGAGGCGGGGGCGAACGTGGTTCTGTGGATAACCCGGTTTCGGGGCTGTGGACGAACGCCGTTCCGCACGGTGATCGTTCCGGTACGAAGCGTATGATCGCCCCATGCGGCAACGGGGTCTCGGGCTCATCATCATCGCGCTCATGCTGGGCATGCTGCTGGCCGCGCTCGACCAGACCATCGTGTCGACCGCGCTGCCGACCATCGTCGGCGACCTCGGCGGTCTGGCGCACCTGTCGTGGGTGGTGACGGCCTACATCCTCGCCTCCACGGTCTCCACGCCGCTGTGGGGCAAGCTCGGCGACCAGTTCGGCCGCAAACGCCTCTTCCTGGCCGCGATCGTCATCTTCCTGGTCGGCTCCGCGCTGTGCGGGCTCAGTCAGAGCATGGGCCAGCTCATCGTCTTCCGCGGGATCCAGGGGCTGGGCGGCGGCGGGCTCATGGTGCTGGCGCAGGCCATCGTCGGCGACGTCGTGTCGGCTCGCGACCGGGGCAAGTACCAGGGCTACTTCGGCGCGGTCTTCGCCGTCTCCAGCATCGTCGGGCCGCTGCTCGGCGGTCTGTTCGTCGACCATCTGTCCTGGCACTGGGTCTTCTACGTCAACCTGCCCCTGGGAGCCGTCGCGCTGTTCGTGATCGCCGCGGTGCTGCCGAGCGACAGGACCCGCACCAGGCACAAGATCGACTATGCCGGGGTGGTGCTGCTCGGCGGCGCGACCTCGTGCCTCGTCCTGATCGCCACCTGGGGCGGCACGGTCTACCCGTGGAGCCATCCGGTGATCGCCGGGCTCGCCGTGGCGGCCCTGGCGATGCTGGCCGGCTGGGTGCTCGCCGAGCGGAGGGCGCGGGAGCCCGTGCTGCCGCTCGGGTTGTTCCGCAACCGGGCGTTCTCGACGTCGTCGATCGTCGGGTTCGTGGTCGGGTTCGGGATGTTCGGCGCGCTCACCTATCTTCCGCTCTACCTGCAGATCGTGCACGGGGTGAGCGCCACGCTGTCCGGCGTGTACCTGCTGCCGATGATGGCGGGCATGCTGACGATGTCGATCGTCAGCGGTCAGATCATCTCCAAGACCGGCAAATACCGCTATCTGCCCATCGCAGGCACCGCGTTCGCGACGGTGGGGATGTTCCTGCTGTCGACGCTCACCGAGTTCAGCAGCCTGGCCCTGATGGGCGTCTACCTGCTGGTGCTCGGTGTGGGCCTCGGCATGACCATGCAGGTGCTGGTGATCGTCGTGCAGAACGCCGTCGACTTCAAGGATCTCGGCGTCGCCACCTCGGGCGCCACGTTCTTCCGTTCGATCGGCGGTTCGTTCGGGGTGGCGACGCTCGGGGCGGTCTTCACCGGGCGGCTCGACAGCGACGTCAGCGAGGTGCTCGCCAGGACGACGTTGCCGCAGGGCTTCGATCCCGCGCGAATCCAGCAGGACCCCACGGCCATCCAGCGGCTGCCCCGCGATCTCGCGGCGGACTTCCTGCACGTGTACGCCGACTCCATCGCGACCGTGTTCCGGGTGGCCGCGCCGATCATGCTGGCCGCGTTCGTGCTGACGTGGTTCATCCCGCAGCATCGGCTGCGGGAGACCACGAAGGCCGCCGACCTGGGCGAGGGGCTGGGCGCGACGTCCGCCGAGCGGTCGTCGCTGGCGGAGGTCGAAAGAGGTCTCGTCCGGCTGGCGGACGCCAACCTGCGCAAGGGCTACTACGCGAGGATGGGCGATCTGGCCGGACTGGAGGGCATGGTCCCCGAAGGCGTGTGGATCATCGCCAGGCTGGGCGGCGAGGACTGGGTCTCGGCGCAGTCACTGGCCGAGCGCGCACAGGTCAGCAGGAGGCACGGCAGGCCGTACGTCGATCAGCTCATCGACGACGGGTACGTCGAGCGATCGCAGGACGGCGACTATCTGCGGCTCACCGCGCGGGGACAGGAGGCCGCGTTGCGGCTCCTGCGCAGCTCGCGCGAGGCCCTCGCCAGGCTGGTGGCGGACTGGGGGCCCAATCGGCAACTCGAGCAGCTCCTCGACCGGATCGCTCCGGAGCTGCTCGGTGCGCTGGGGGATCGACCCCGCTAGTTGGACGCGGCGGCGGGGGCCGGCGCCGACTCGGCGGGCTTGCTGCTCTCAGCAGGCTTGCTCTCGGCGGGCTTGCCGGCGGGAGCCGAAGACGAGGTCGAGGACGAGCGGTTGTCGGTGCGGTAGAAGCCCGAACCCTTGAACACGATCCCGACGGCAGAGAACACCTTGCGCAGGTTGCCCTGGCAGCTCGGGCATACGGTCAACGCGTCGTCGCTGAACTTCTGGACGACCTCGAGCTGCTCACCGCAGTCGTTGCAGGCGTACTGGTAGGTCGGCACGCGCTCCTCCTTCAGGCTTTTGGCACTCGAGTGATGCGACTGCTAATGGTAACCGATACGGCCAAATTCCTATTCCTGTCCCCGCTCGCCGTACCATCCGGCCAGCTTCCCGCGGCGGCTGACGGCGCGCAAACGGCGTTCGACCTCGTCACGGCAGGCGTCCGTGGTGACGATCAGGACCTGGTCCTCCGCCCTGATCCGGGTGTTTTGGGACGGCACGAATGACCTGCCGTCGCGGACGATCAGCGTCACCTGGGCCCCGGCCGGCAACCGCAGCTCGAAGATCTCCACGCCGTGCAGCTGGGAGCCGGGAGGCACCTTGACCTGCAGCAGATCGGCGTTCAGCTCTTCGAGTGGTGCGGACTCCACCTCCAGGTCGTGTGCCTCGCCGGGAGCCGTCACCCTGAGCAGCCTGGCCACCAGGGGCAGCGTCGGCCCCTGGAGCAGGGTAAACACGATGACGATCACGAAGACCTGGTTGAAGATGTCCTTCGAACCCTCGACACCGGCCGCCCACGGGATGGTCGCCAGCACGATCGGGATGGCGCCGCGCAGCCCCGCCCATGAGAGGAACGCCTGCTCGCGCAGGTTCACCACGGGAAGCCGTACCACCTGGGCGATCGCCGAGCTGGCCAGCACCGTCAGCGGCCTGGCCAGCAGCACCAGGATCGTTCCAGTGATGAGCCCCGGCACGATCGACGACGGCATCTCCTTGGGGCTGGCCAGCATGCCCAGCATCACGAACAGGCCGATCTGCGCCAGCCACGCGGTGCCTTCGGCGAACCCCCTGGTCGCGGCCCGGTGCGGAAGCCGTGAATTGCCCAGGATGAGCGCGGTCAGGTAGATGGCCAGGAACCCCGAACCGTGCAGCAGCACGCCACCGGCATAGGAGACCAGGGTGAGCGCGAGCACGGCGATGGGGTAGAGGCCGGAGGCCGGCAGGGCGATGCGGCGCAGCGCGTAGGCGCCGGCAGGGCCCACGGCGAGACCGACGGCGGCACCGATCAGCAGCTCGACCGTCGTCTCCGCGAGGAAGACGCCGAGGCTCGGCGTCGCGTGGGCGGCGCTGCTGAGCAGCACCACGGCGATCACCGTCGGCGCGTCGTTGAAACCGGACTCGGCCTCCAGGATGCCCGCGAGCTTGGGCGGCAGCGGCAGCCTGCGCAGCACGGAGAACACCGCGGCCGCGTCCGTTGGCGCCAGCACGGCGCCGAGGATCAGCGCGGTGGTGACGTCGACGCCCAGCAGCAGGTGCACGGGCACCGCCACGACCACGATGCTGACCGCCACGCCGAAAGTGGCGAGGATCAGCGCCATCGGCACCGAGCGCCGGACGTGACTCCAGTTCGTGGTCAGGCCGCCCTCGGCCAGGATCACCGCCAGCGCGAGGAAGCCGATCTCCTTGGCGATCCCGGGATCGCTGAACGGGATGCCGACGACCGAATCCCCGAGGACGACACCGAAGCCCAGGAACAGCAGAAGGCTCGGCAGACCGCTGCGATGCGCGATCCGTACGGACACGATGGCCGCGATGACGATGGCAGCACCGAGCAGGAGCCAGACATCAAGCGTCATCTGGCCCCTCCTATGTCTGTGTGGTCACTTAAGCCTAGTGAGTCCCATAGGTGTGATCGCAAAACGGACCGTCATGTCATGAGGCTCGGCAGGCACGTCCTCCCGGAGCTCGCCCTCGTGAAGCATCGCGACCGTCGGAACGTTCGGCCCCACCCTGCTCAGCGCACGGTCGTAGGAGCCGCCGCCACGGCCCAGCCGTATTCCGGACACCCGGTCCACGGCCAGCGCGGGCACGATCACCAGCGCCGCCGTGCGGATCGCGTCGACCCCGCGCCGGGTGTCCACCGGCTCCATGACGCCGCGCCGGCCGGGCGCCAGGGTGTCGGGACCGTCGTACACCGCCCAGTCGAGATCGTCGTCCTCCCGCAGCACCGGCAGGATCACCGTCGCGCCGTGCTTCCACAGCGCGAACACCAGTCCGTGCGTCTCCGGCTCGGTGCCGGTCGACCAGTAGCAGGCGACCAGCCCGGCCATCTGCGCCCACGGCTGATCAAGCAGGGTTTCGCGGATTCTGGTGGCGTTCGAGCGCAATTGTTGTGGTGCGAGTGAGGCGCGCGCCGAAATCAGCTCACGGCGCAGGTTCAGCTTGTCCACAGCTACCTCCATTAGGGTCATACTCATGGCTGACTTCGACCCTGTGACGAAAGCCGTCGTGCCCGCCGCGGGTCTGGGCACCCGGTTCCTTCCGGCGACCAAGGCAACACCCAAGGAGATGTTGCCCATCGTCGACAAGCCCGCCATCCAGTATGTCGTCGAGGAAGCGGCCTCCGCTGGGCTGCTCGACCTGCTGATGGTGACCGGCAAGAACAAGCGGTCGATCGAGGATCACTTCGACCGCGCGTTCGAGCTGGAGGAAGTGCTCGAGGCTAAGGGCGACGAGCACCGGTTGTCCCAGGTCCGCGATCCGGCCGCGCTGGCGACCCTGCACTATGTCCGGCAGGGCGAGCCGAAAGGCCTCGGCCACGCGGTGCTCTGCGCCAAGCAGCACGTCGGCGACCATCCGTTCGCGTGCCTGCTCGGCGACGACCTCATCGACCGGCGCGACCCCTTGCTCCAGCGCATGATCGCGGTGCGCAACACCTACGGCGGCAGCGTCGTCGCGCTGATGGAGGTGCCCAAGGAGCAGGTCTCGCTGTATGGCGTGGCCACCATCGAGGCGACCGCCGAGGACGACGTGGTGCGGGTGACCGACCTGGTGGAGAAGCCGCCGGTGGACGAGGCGCCCTCCAACTGGGCGATCATCGGCCGCTACGTGATCGACCCGGCGGTGTTCGAGGTGCTCGAGAACACCCCGCCGGGCCGCGGTGGCGAGATCCAGCTCACCGACGCCCTGCGCACGCTGGCCGGGACCGGCGCCTCGGAGGGCGGGCAGGTGCACGGCGTGCTGTTCCGCGGCCGCCGCTACGACACCGGCGACAAGCTCGACTACCTGCGCACCGTGGTGAAGTTCGCCGCTGACCGACCCGACCTCGCTCCCGACTTCCTGCCCTGGTTGCGAGAGTTCCTCGATGAAATCAGTTGACGCGCACCTGGCCGACATCCTCGCCACGGTGCGCCCGCTCGCGCCGCTGGAGCTGGAGCTGGAACGGGCCCTCGGCACCACGCTGGCCGAGGAGGTCACCTCGCCGGTGCCGTTGCCGCCGTTCAACAACTCCGCCATGGACGGATATGCCGTACGGTCGGTCGACATCTTGCAGGTGCCGGTCACGCTGCCGGTGATCGACGACGTGGCCGCCGGGTCCAACGAGCTGCGGGCCATCGGGCCGGGGCACGCCGTGCGGATCATGACCGGCGGCCCCATGCCCGCCGGAGCAGACACGGTGGTGCCGGTGGAGTGGACCGACGGCGGCACGGTCTCGGTCCGGATCGACCGCATCGCCGAGCCCGGCAACGCGATCCGCAGGGCGGGCGAGGACGTCCAGGCCGGCGAGGTCGTGCTCAAGCCCGGCACGGTGATCGGCCCCGCGCAGCTCGGCATCATCGCCGGGGTGGGCCGCCGCCGGGTCTGGGTGCGTCCCCGGCCACGGGTCGTCGTGCTCGCCACCGGCGCCGAGCTGGTCGAGCCCGGGCTTCCGCTCGGCCACGGGCAGATCTGGGATTCCAACAGCTTCACGCTGACCGCCGCCGCGCTCGACGCGGGCGCCGACGGCTTCCGCGCGCCGACCGTGGGCGACGACCCGGCCGCCTTCCTGGAGCAGCTCGACGCCCAGCTCGTTCGCGCCGACGCCGTCATCACCAGCGGCGGCGTCTCGATGGGTGCATACGAGCCGGTCAAGGAGGCCCTCGCGCCCCTCGGCACCGTCCGCTTCGAGAAGGTCGCCATGCAGCCCGGCATGCCCCAGGGCTTCGGCGTCGTGGGCGACGACCAGGTGCCGGTCTTCGCGCTGCCCGGCAATCCGGTCTCGTCGTTCGTCTCCTTCATGCTTTTCGTACGGCCTGCGCTCGACAGGATGCGTGGACTGCCCGCAGGACCGCCCGAGACGGTCACCGCCCGCGTCACCGGGGCGTTGCGCTCGCCCGCCGGCAGGCGTTCGTTCCTGCGTGGCCGGCTCACCGATGACGGCACGGTGACACCGGTGCGCGGGCAGGGCTCCCACCAGCTCGCCGCCCTCGCCTCGGCGGACGCGCTGATCGTGGTGCCCGAGGAGGTCACCGAGGTGCCTTCGGGCCAGGAGGTGGAGGTGATCAGGCTGTGAGCGAGTTCACCCATCTCGACGAGACCGGGGCGGCGCGCATGGTCGACGTGTCGGCCAAGGACGTCAGCGCGCGCACCGCCACCGCCACCGGGCGGGTGCTGCTCACGACCGAGGTCGTGGAGCTGCTGCGGTCCGGGGAGGTGCCCAAGGGCGACGCGCTGGGCGTGGCGCGGATCGCGGGCATCATGGGGGCGAAGCGGACACCTGATCTGATCCCGCTCTGCCATCCCATCGCCCTGCACGGGGTGAAGGTGAGCCTGGACGTCGAGGACTGGGGCGTGGCCATCACCTGCCGGGTCAAGACCGCCGACCGGACGGGCGTGGAGATGGAGGCGCTGACGGCCGTCACAGTGGCGGCGCTGGCGCTGATCGACATGGTGAAGGCGGTCGATCCCGCTGCGGTGATCAGCGACGTGCGGGTCGAGGAGAAGACCGGCGGCAAGACCGGCGTCTGGACGCGGCCATGATCCGGGCGCTGGTGGTGACGGTGTCGAACCGGGCGTCCGCCGGGATTTATGCGGATAAATCAGGACCGCTCTTGGTGTCGCTGCTCGTCGAGGCGGGCTGCACGGCGGCAGGGCCCGTGGTGGTGCCCGACGGGGAGGCCGTGGAGGGCGCGCTGCGCGACGGGATCGCCGAGGGCTACGACGTGATCGTCACGACAGGCGGCACCGGGCTGACCCCCACCGACCTGACGCCGGAGATGACGGCCCGAGTGATTTCTCGGGAAATTCCTGGAATAGCGGAGACCATCCGCTCGGCTAACAGGGACAAAGTTCCCACCTCGATCCTCTCCCGCGGCCTCGCCGGCCAGGCGGGCACCACCCTGATCGTGAACCTGCCCGGCTCCAGCGGAGGGGTCCGCGACGGCGTCGCCGTGCTCGCCCCCATCCTCCGGCACGCTGTCGACCAGATCCGCGGCGGAGACCACCCGCGCTGATTCCAGAGTGCACGTAGTGACCCGAATCGACCCGTGGCGACATCGGGCGCGATAGGGGGATGATGAGAGTTGTGGATCGACTACGCGGCTGGCCTGCGGCGCTGAGCGAAGGTTCGGTCGGCCTCCGGCCGCTCCGGCTGGGCGATGTGCGCGCATGGCGCGACACCCGGGTGCGCAACGCCGACTGGCTACGTCCCTGGGAGCCCAGCAACCCCGAAACACCCCTGTTCAGGACCGGACTCGGACCGTACATCTCCATGGTCGGCACCCTGCGCCGCGAGGCCAGGCAGGGCCTCGCCCTGCCCTGGGTGGTCACCTACGGCGGCCGCTTCGCGGGACAGCTGACCATCGGCGCCATCGTCTGGGGATCGGCCCGCTCCGCGCAGGTCGGCTACTGGATCGACGGCGCGGTCGCGGGCCGCGGCATCACGCCCACCGCGCTCGCCATGGCCGTCGACCATTGTTTCTTCACCACGGGATTGCACCGGGTGGAGGCGAACATCCGCCCCGAGAACCAGGCCAGCCGTAGGGTGGTTGAGAAGCTCGGATTCCGGGAAGAAGGCATTCGGCGTCGTCAACTCCACATCGATGGAGCCTGGCGCGACCACATCTGTTACGCGTTGACCGTTGAGGACGTTCCCGGCGGGCTGCTCGTGCAGTGGCGTCGCGCTCGTGAGTCAGCAGCTCACGGCGGGTCTCCAGTAGAAGAGGTTTGACGATCTCGCGACACACCGCACCGAATGCTCGTCAATTAGTGACACGCGGTCTTACGGTGCGTGACGTGAGCACATTGAAGGCGCCAGAAGCACACAGGCGCTTTCGTGCTGCCCGGAGGTGCTCATGAGCGGCGCCTTCCTCTACCTTGCCATCGTCGTCATGTGGCTGTGCGTCCTGATCCCCATGTGGCTGCGCAGGGACAAGACAAACCTCGCCGAACTGGCCGAACTCGAGGAACACTACACCGGCGAGCACCAGCTCCCGGACCTCAGCCGCACCTCGCCGGCCGAGCCCGAAGGCATGCAGGAGGACGAGGCCGCCCCGTTCGAGTACGAGCGCGTCGACCCACGCCAGTTCCGGGCCAGACGGCGCGCGATCATCGTCGCCCGCCGGCGGCGCCTGCTGTTCTTCACCGGGCTGCTCGTGCTGGCCACCGTGGTGACGGCCGCCGTGCGGGTGATCCCCTGGTGGGCCGTGGCGCCGGCCTGCGGGATCATGCTGGGCTACCTGGTGTTCCTGCGAATCGCCGTACAGGTCGACCGCGAGCGCCGCCAGCGGGCCGTCCAGGCGCGCGAACGCGCACGGCGGGTGCGCGCCCAGCGGCGGGTCGCCGAACTGGCGGCGCAGCAGGAAGCGGAGATCATCGACTTCGCGGCACGGCAGGCGGACGTCCTGTTCGACCAGTACGCGGAGCCGCCCCGGCGCGCGGTGGGGGACGGGTAAGTGTGGCGCGAGGACCCTGCGAAGTTTGCTAACCTGGTCAGGTCCTTGGGGATGTAGCGCAGTCCGGTAGCGCACTTCGTTCGCATCGAAGGGGTCAGGGGTTCGAATCCCCTCATCTCCACCAGGAAGATGCAGGTGACAAGGGGTTCCGGAGTTGATCCGGGACCCCTTTTCGCGTGTCTGGGAGTCGGGGGGAGCCACGGGGAGCCATCTCACTCGGACTCTCTACCCGTGTCGGCTGTCGCCGAAGATGGTGTTTATTGTGTGGGCACCCTTGGTGATCACCGGCCTGAGCTGGTGTCGGTAGACCGATTCCGTGACGCTGGCGCCCGCGTGCCCGACGAGGTCGGCGATGGTCTTGATGGACACGCGCGGAAGATCGTCCCATGTCCCGGTGCACGGTCATCTCGGTACGTGATTCATGTCGAGGCGGACAGAGCGGTTGTCGCGGGGATAGCGGAGGGTTACACCCGATAGGGCTGTTATCCAATTTGTGATGATCGACCCTCTTGTCGGGAAGGTCGGGATTTCTTACGTTGATCGTCAGATCGATGATCAGCTCCGAGCTGCGCGGGGAGCGGTGCTTTCCCTGCGGCGGAGGGCTACGACTTACGCCTTGGCGGGCGTCCTTCGTGGTTCGGAGTGTGATGGCGTATGCGCCGGTTCTCGTCGTGGGTTCGGTCGCCGCGTTGGATGCTGGTGGTGCTCGCCGTCTTGCTACCCGGTGTGCTGTCTCTCGCGGTGGGTCCGGCGCAGGCCCAGAGGGCGGCGGAATTCGTTGTAGCCGCGGAAGCCGCCGCCCAGGGGCACTTCGACCTTCCTGAACAGATGGCCGGGACCGCTGCTGGTCTGCCCTCGCTGGTGGAGACGTCGGTCACCCAGGCGTCCAGCGGGCCGCAGCAGCGCCGTGCGGAAGATGAGGACGACTGGCGTCCCAAGGATGCGTTGCTGCTGGAGCGGACGAGCAAGGAGGAGCCGCCGGCGGTCGAATCGGATGAGCGGGTGCTGCCCGGAGGGGTGCAGCGTGCCGAGCGGTTGGATGCGGCGTGTTGTACGCCGTTTCTTGAGGATCGCTTCCCGCTGGACCGGGCGCTGGTCGACACGCGCACGCCGCTGCTGCTGGCGAATTTCTCCAGTCAGAACGGCATCGACTACATCTTCAAGGTGTGCAACGAGTACTCGATGCTGACCGGGTGCTTCTCGTCGGGCGTGCGTGAGGATCTCCACACGTGGCGGGTGCCGGTCGGCAAGCTGGAGTGGGGTAAGCAGTACTACTGGCAGGTGACGGCGCGGGATCGCGGCACTCTGGCGGAGACCGTGACGGATGCGGATTCGTTCACCACGGGTGTTCGCCAGCCGATCGTGGGTTCGCAACTCGCGACCCGTGGGATCAACGGTCAGGAATTTCAGCAGGTCACCGGCAATTACACGACGACCTTCACTGACGCCCAGGTGGTCGCGGCAGGACCGCCGCTGTCGGTGGTGCGGACGTACAACACCCTAGATCATGCAGGGGGGTGAAGCCTACAGAATCGTTGACGATTACTGGCGATGTGTCGCAAGGGACTGTGAATGGTGAGCCTCGATAGAGGAGGCGGTACGGATGCGAGTTTCTGGGCATAACGAGCTGTGGTGCAAAAATTTCGTCGGCGGTATTGTATTCGCACTTTGCCTGTTCTTCACACTTACCGCGTGCCGGTCAGAACTATTCCCTCGCGAATCCCGGGTCGATTCCGGTGCCATCCGGGATGTCCGCAGCATCGGAGAGGTGTTGGCTGAAGCAACGACTGAGGAATACTGGGATGGTCTTACCACAGTAATAGAGACAATAGTGGTCAAGGTAGATGCCGGGAATGCTGAGGGAGCGCTTGAGAAAGCGGGCGATCTCCTCGTCGACCGGAACTGGAGCGCGGTTGCGCAACGATTCCCCGCATGGGTGCAGATGGAGTCGGGAAAGTGGGAGAAGACGCAAATATCGCTAAGTAGCGTGAAATTTGTTCTCGAGTCGAGCGGGGTGGATCCGGAAAAGAAGAAGGCTATCGCCGAGGCTACGGCGCAGGCGAGACCCGAAACGCTTGTCGTTCTAGACGTGTACCGCAAAAGCGAATGACGACAGCAGCGGGTAGGAAGATTGATCGCCTCCGCCCACGACCTGGATCGGAACGCCTCGTCAGCCGCCGTCGGCGTAAGTACCGGATCAACGTATCTGCCCTGATCTCCGGGAACGAGCGTAGCTGCTCCAGCTGCTCCCTTTGATCTTCGGATCGATCGGACTGCGACCTACGCCCCTACTTTCGGCGTCTAGCCTCGATCTTTCTCGACCTTGAGTTGGTCGGCTGAGGCCTTCGGCTGGAGGTCGATTGCCCTGCTGTGGTCAGCGTGGCTGCCCGGCTGTCGCGCCGGGTGGGCGGGGTTCCACGGGCCCGCGGGTGT
>NZ_JBAHWD010000069.1:0-14856 GCF_037044575.1 Nonomuraea sp. LPB2021202275-12-8
GGGGCGGGTGGGTGCTGGTCAGGTCGGCGCCGGCAGGGCGTGCAGGCGGGCCAGGGCGGTGATGATCTGGCGGGCCCAGGGCCATCGTGCGGCGATTCGCAGATGCAGGCGGCGGCCTCCGTGCACCAGGCGGCCGGCCACGGCGAACAGGCGCAGCCGCAGGCGTTTGGGGGTTCGTCCGAGAGCTTCGCTTCGTCCGACTGCCAGCGACGAGTGCGCCCTGAAGCCGCAGATCGGTGTTATTTCAGCAGGCCAGTGCGGGAGGCTGCCCGTCCCGGACCTCATAGAGGTGCGCGACGGAGGCTTTATATGGCAACGGGCCGCGTACCTGCTCAGGTGTCAGCCGGATGCCAGTACAACGTTCGGCCAGCGCCAACGCCGCCTCGACGAACCGCCCACCGAGCGCTTGCCATTCCTCGTCATCTTCATCGAACTCATCGACCAGCCCGAGGTCTTCCAGATGTGACAGGAGCCGGTCCGGTTCGGCGCCCCAGCGCGGCTCATCGGGGAACATCGGGTCGAGACCAGTGATCACCTTTCCATTGGCGGCGTAGATGAATCTGGCGTGCTGGTCGATGTTGTTGTGAACACTGGCCAGCACAGTGGCCGCCGACAGCGGGCGAACCGCGTCACGCATGATTCCCATATAGCCTGCAGGCTCGACGATGACCGAGCCGCCCTCAGCAGGGCCTACCTCGATGTAGCCCTCTTCCTGTAGGGGTTCGTCCGGTTTGACCGCGAGGCGCTCCAGTGCCTCTGTGGGCTGCAGACCGGCAACAAGGGTGAAGCAGAACCCCGAGACGCCAAGGCTGCTTCGAAATTCCTCCCACCATAGATAATCCTGCGCTGTCGCACGTGTCACGGATGGCCTCGCTCGATCGGTGGTGGCTGTGTTCGACGGTGCGGACGCCAAGCTACCGGCGAGCACCGACGTTCCTGATCGACGTTTGTGCCGCTCGGTTGGGAGACACCACAAAATCGTCAGGGGAGCCCGGAAACTGTCTCCGAACGCGGGAACCGATCACAAGCATGCCGGGAAGGGATCTTCTCAGTGCTCACTCCGCCCCTGGTCCATGCCATTCGTGAGCACCCCATTCCCGTCCGGTCGGCCCGCAACGCGGCCCTGCAAGCTTGGCAGCCGACCTGCCCACCTCGGTCCTCGCCGACATCCTCGGCTTGCACATCAGCAGCGTCCTGAGTTGGCAGCGTCATGCCCGCCGCGACTGGGCTGACTACCTGGCCGCGCGCAGGGAGGAGCGCTTCACGACCTGATCCCCGCTGAATACCGCACCCTTCGAATGCCCACCCACCGAATCTTCTGCCCTCTTGACACGACGAGGTCGTCCCGCAGCTTGAGGACCCAGCGCGACTCTCAACATGAACCAGGCCCCGCACGACCTCGCGGAACCCGTGTGCACGCGCCGAACCGGCTACATCAGGCGATCTCGACATAGTCCAACTCGGCGGCGAACGGTCCGTCACCGTGCTGGAATCGCAGCGTGTTCCTTCCCTGGACCAGTGCCAGCTCGATCGACACGCGCCTCCAGGTGGTCCAGCCGGAATACTGATAATCCAGTATGTACTTGGTCGAGCCGCCATTCACCGTCACGTTGTGCCGCGCGTTGCCATCGCCGGCGGCGTACTGCACGGTCGCCATAAAGGTGCCGGTTCTGGGCGCCTGCACCTCGATGTCGACCCAGCTGTCCGGGAAGTTCAACATGCCCATCGAAGCGTCGTTCGACGCTCCGACGGCACCGTAATGGCCCTGGGCATTGTGGGGTATGCCCTTCTCGGCCTCGTACCGGATCGGCGCATCCGGTACGACGGTCAGGACGATCAGGGTGACCACGACGGCCGACACGGCCGCGATCAGCAGGACCGTACGACGTCGCAGGGCGTGGGCGGGCTGCGCCTGGCCGGCCCCCAGCGTCCCCGTGGTGGACGCGATGTCGTCGACGGACCGGCTCCGCAGTTGCACGCGCAACCCCAGCATCGCGACGACCAGCCCGGCCGCGCCCGTGAACATGCCGATCACGCTGGCCCGTTGATTCAGCCCCTCCATCACGTTCCCCGGCAGATCGAGCGGGTCAACGAGGAACCAGGTCAGCAGCGAGACTACCAACAGCACGATCGCGGCGATCCGCACTGCCCGCCACACCCACGAACCGGGCGCTCGCTCCTGCCCTCCCACCGCCTTCGACATAGCTCCAGGGTGGCCCCTAGATCACCCAGACGAACGCTAGGAGGGAAATTGTTATCTTTCGTACTGAGAATGGGTCGCGTCACAGTCAGCGTGACGAGACGGCCGTGCTGGTAGGCGTGGTCATTGGTGCCCAACACGCGGGACTTCCGCTCAGGGCATCCGCCACCTGACACACGCATCCATGACAAGGACGCTGTCAAAGACCGCCACTCCCCAGCCCGTTCAGCGGGAAACGATCACTTTCATCCAGGGAAGCGATCTTCATAGTCGTTGACCCTTCCCAGCTCACACATACTCGTGAACACCCCACCAGGGGCCGTTCTTGAAACGGCTGGACTGAGGTTGACGGGATCCCGTCTGATCATCGCGATCGGGCGGGAGCTTGTCGTTTCAGGGGTTTCCGAATCGGGTTCGCCCTGGTTTGGGGGCTGCGGAGTAGGTGTCCGGGGAGGCCCGGGTGGTGTCAGGCCGTTGGTGGAGGTCCGAGTTCGCGTCGCTGGGCATGGCAAAGCCGACGCCGAGCTGGGTGCTGCGACACGGTGATCTGAAATGTGCGTTATGGGGCGGGTGGTGGCCTGCTCCGGCCCGCGAGCGGCGTGCGGTCGCTGTGCTCGGCTGGGATCTCGGGGATCTCGGGGATGTCGGTGGATGTGTCGGGCTCGTCTGGGGGCTGGTGGGTGTGGCGCCACTGGTCGATGAAGTGGTCGTTGGCGACGGTGACGAGCAGCGCGAGCAGGATGGTCTGGGCGACGCGGCCGTGGGCGAGCCGGTTCTTCGGGTCGCCGAGATCAAGATCGTGTCCCTTGACTCTGCCGTTGAGGCCCTCGGTGTTGGCCCGGACGGACTTGTAGGTTCCGATCCAGGCAGGACTGAGGTATGCCACGTCCTGGCGGAACTTGTCGAGGTGGCCGAGGTCGTCCTTGCGGACGGTGATGGTGTGCTGGTGGCAGATCCTCGGCAGTTCGCCGGTCTTGTGGTCGGGCTGTGGGGGAAGAACGCGAGGTTTGGCCGCGGGGTGGGCGGCTCGTTGCCGGGTGTCGGTGAGGTCGACCGCGGTGGGCCGGCTGGGTTCGCGCTGGTGGAGGCGGTCGAAACCGGGGGCGGGCCAGCGATGGGGAGGTGCCTGCTGCCGGGCACTGGATGCGGACGGTGCCGTCGGTGTTCGGGCTCTGCTTGAGGCGCAGCAAGTACGGCTCTCGCGCGCTGATGAGCGTGGTGAGTTCTTCCGATGGGGTGCGGATGGCGGCGTCGTCCAGACCGGTGGTGGCCTGGGCGAGCCGGGCGGGCATCAGCGGGCAGGCCAGGGAGCCGTCGACGAGCATGGCGCCGTGGGCGCTTCCGCCAGGACGTGCGGTGCGCCAGCAGCGCCTTGAGCGTGGCGGGCTCCAAAACCTCCAGCAACGGATTGCTGGCAGGCAGATCGGTGTGGGAGTAGCGAACCCAGTTCGTGCCCTGCGGCAGTGCGTCGGTGAAGCGGGGGCTTGAGACGTAGTCGTCGTAGCCTGACGAGATCACCCTCAGGGGCGTCTCTTCCAGGGCGGCGTCCTCGCCATGTCGAGTTCCGCCAGAGCGCTCTTCGTCGCCTTGCTGTACTGCAGGCGCTGGGACGTATCAGAGGCGATCTCGCCTTGCGGCCCGAACCCCACCATGCCATCCAGGTTCAGGGTGTAGTACACGCCGCGACCGTGATCCACCTTTGCGGTGGACACGATGTTCACGCCCTTGCCGCGGATCAACGTCGCCCGGAGCGCCGTTACCGGGTTGGCCCCGGGCGCTGCCTGCGCAGGGGCGGCGACGAGCTGTGCCAGACCCGCGATCAGGATTACACCCACGACGGTCCGCTTCATCACGATCCCCTGGAAATTGGTCGGAGGAACGCAACAACCTTGTGCATACGAGATCAACTGTCAAGCCAAACCGCGTTCATGGACGAACGGAACGCGGTCCACTTCCAACCTCTTCACGGCGGCCTCAAACGCTCGCTGGCCTCGCCATCGGCCAGGTGTGCAAGGGCGGAACCGAGGCAAGCGCCGTGGCCCGTCCGGGAAGCGAAAGGGGCCGTTCTTGAGACGGCTGGATTGAAGTTGACGGGATCCCGTCTGATCATCGCGATCAGGCGGGATCTTGTCGTTTCATGTCCTGTCGCAGCGATAGCCGCTCCGGACGATCATCGACAACATGCGGTCTACGCGGGAAAGCAAGCCGGTGCATCGGGTGATAAGTGGTGACCACTGATTCACCGGAAGGCTGCACATGACTTGAGCAACCATCGTGGTGACGCCGACCGGTTCGAGATCGCGGCCCCAGAAGGGCCAGTCGTAGCCCTCACCGGCCGTGTTGTTCGGAATGGCGGAGCATCGGCCGGCCTTCGAGCAGACCCAGAGCCTGACACCGGCTGCCGTCGTGCCCAGATCACCGCTGGTCACGAACCTTCCGTCGGATGACGACGGTCCGCTGAGGACGGGGCGGGGAGTGCCCGCCCGGCCAGGCGCAATGAAGCCCCTTTGACACCGCGCGGGGTTGACCGCGCCCGAGAACAGGAGCCACGACATGTTCTGGCGTGCCCGCATGACGTCAGGTACGGCCATTTGCCTGAGCGACCAATTTCCCGCGATCGACGCGAAGAGGGTGATGGAGGGACACCTGCGGTTCTCCGGGTTGCCGGTGGTGGAGGTCGGCAGGGACGTCGACTGGACCGCGAACCCGCACGGCAACCGCTCCTGGGCGCTCAACCTGCACACGCTGCGCTGGATCGGAGGCCTGGCCCGCGCATACGAGCGCTCGGGAGAGCCCGCGTATCTGCGGCGTGCCTGCGACCTGGCCCGCCACTGGATCCGCGAGAACCCGCGCGGCGGCACCGGAGTCAGCCCGTGGGCCTGGGCGGAGCACGCGGTCGCCCTGCGTGCGCCCGTGCTCGTGTGCCTGAGCGAGCATGTGCGCACCCGGTGGCTGCGGGACAGTCTGGCCGAGCACGGCGATGTCCTCGCCGATCCCAAGCTCTACCGTGTCGGCCACAATCACGGCCTCGACCAGGACATCGGACTGCTGGTCACCGGCTGCCGGCTGGGCCTGGCGCGGTGGCGGGACCTCGCCGTCCGCAGGATGATCGCCTCGGTCGAGCTGGCCATCGACGCTCAGGGGGTGCTGCACGAGCAGGCTCCCCGCTACGGCGTGTACGTGCACCGGCGGCTCGGCGTCGCGCTGCGGGCGATCGAGGAGAGCGGCGTCGAGCGGCCGGCCAGGATGGTCGCCCACAGGAACGCGCTGGAGGCGTACGTCGCGCACGCCACTCAGCCCGATGGCAGGCTCGTCCCCATCGGCGACGGCCCTGCCGCCCTCGCGCCCGGCTTCGCGCACGATGGGCTGGTGGTGCGGGTATTCGACGGCGGGTACGTCTTCGGCAGGACGGCGTGGGACGACCCGCGCTCGGCCTACTACTCGATCAGGTTCGGTCCGGGGCGGCGGTTGCACGGGCACGAGGATCACCTGGGCGTCACCTACAACGCCCATGGCCGCAGGATCCTGGTCGAGGCTGGGTTCCACTCCTACGAGAAGACCGGCTACGTCGAGTGGACCCGCATGCCGGAGGCGCACAACGTGCCCGTCGTCGTGACCGGGGACTTCCGGCCGGGCACGGCCACCCGCCTGGTGAGCTCGGCGATCGAGCCGAAGCGGCAGACGTACGAGCTGGCCGACGACGCATACGGGGTGACCAGAACGCGGTGGGTGCTCGTCAACCATGGGCCCGACCTGATGGTGGTGCATGACTCCGTCCCCGCCGGATCGGCGTTGCGCAGCAGGTGGCACTTCGATCCGGCTCTCAAGGTCGTGTCTCGGCGGGACGGCGTGGTGGTGCTCGGCGACGGGGAGTGGCGCGTGAGCCTGCTGCAGTTCCCGAGAGCGGGGCAGGCGGTGCGTCCTGGCCTGATCTCGCCCGCCCAACTGCGTACAGACGAGATCGCGACCGTGCTGTCGCCCGAGGCGGTCGGCGTGCTGACCGTGATCGTGCCAGGCTGCGCCGATCCCGGCGTGACGGTCTCGGGCTCTACCGTGACCGTGCACACGCCCGGCGGGCCTGTCACCTTCGACCTGCCGTATGCGTTGCCGGGGAAAGACCTCACGGCCATCGGGTGATACGTCACGACTGGCACTTCCACTCGAAAGGCTCTCGATGACAGCCGCGCGAGTCGAACGACCGCCGGATGAGTCGCTGGACGACTTTCCCGGCGTGTTCGACGCCTACTTCGATGAGATGTTCAGGTACGTCTCCCAACGCCTCGGGCCCACTCAGGCCGAGGATGTGGTGGCTGAGACGTTCCTGACCGCGTTCCGCAAACAGGCCCGGTACGACCCCGCAAGGGCGGCCGTCCGTACCTGGCTGTACGGCATCGCCACCAACCTGATCAGCAAGCACCGGCGGGCCGAGGCCAGGGGGCTTCGAGCGCGGCAGCGGCACGGGCACGGCGGGAACGTCCCCGGGCCGGAGGAGCGCGTGACCGACCAGGTCAGCGCGCAGAGCCTGCGGCCGGCGCTGGCCTCCGCCATCGCCTCGCTCGGCCAGGGCGAACGCGACGTCCTGCTGCTCATGGCCCTTGCCGGGCTGTCCCACCAGGAGATCGCCGCCGCGCTCGGCATCTCGTACGGCACGGTCGGCTCACGACTGAGCCGGGCCCGAACCAAGCTCCGCGTCGCCCTCGGCGACGCCAACCCGATGGAGGCTGACCATGGATGAGCTGAGCAAGATGGTGCGGGAGATGTACGGTGACCCGCCCGCGAACACGTTCGCCAAGGGACGGGTGGAGGCGCGCATGCAGGCGAGGAACAGGAAGCGCGTGCCGTGGAAGGCCGGCATCGTCGGGGTCGCGGCCGCTGCGGCGCTGAGCGCGACGATCATCGTACCGAATCTGGGAACCGATGTCGCTCCGGCGCCCCGGGCCACGTTTTCCGGGAACTCGATCCTGCTGGCCGCCGCGACCAGGGCTGAGGCGGCTCCGACGGGCTCGTACTGGCACGTCAAACGGCGGTACGCGATGCGCTGGGACAAGCTGTACGGCAGTAAGGGCAACACCTACCGGCTGGAGACCTCCACCCTGACCGAGCAGTGGGTCTCCACCGACGGACGGGTCTGGTGGGGGCAGAAGAACCTGGGCGCGCGCCCGCTCAACAAGGCGGCCTGGCGACGCGACGGTGCGCCGACGGAGTGGAAGGTGGAGGACGGCGTCTACTCGATCGCCCCCAGCGAGAGCCTGCTGGAGGAGGTGGAGGAAGGGGGACCGTTCCGGCTCAGCGGCGAGGACCTGACGCTGGCGCAGGTGAAGGGGCTGCCCACAGACCCGGCCGAGCTGACCGAGAGGGCCCGTCAGGCGATCCGTGCCGGCGGCACCGAGGAGGACTCCGTCTCTGACGGAGTGCCGACCACGCTGGCCGCGCTGCTGTACGAGCTGCCCACCACCCCCGAGGTGCGGGCGGGCGCCTACAGGGCGCTGGCGACGCTGCCGCAGGTGACGGTCGAGGAGGGCGCGAAGGACTCCTTGGGCAGGCCGGGCGTGTCGGTCTCGTTCCCGCTACAGCACGACAAGCCCACCCGTGGCCGGCTGATCGTCGATTCTGGCACATCGATGGTGCTGGCCTACGAGGTCACCCACGCACCGGGCAAGGGCGACAGGACGGAGGCGGTCCTTGCCTCGGGCTGGACCGACGCCGAGCCTGCGCCCCCCACCACCGAGTGACGACGGTCATCTGTATCGGACCGGGCCGAGAAGATCGCGGGTGCTTCGGTTGACGCGCCGGGTGGGGAGCATGAAGAGTTCCCAGCCGAAACAGATCGCTCAGGCGGGCACGGGCTCCTGGTCAGCATCGTCAAAGGGTGGGTAGCTCTCGCCGGCCATTCGAGCGGCCGCGTCAATGTAGTCGGCAAGAGCGTCGCGGGATTGAGCGAGCCTGGCCATCTGCTCGTCCAGTCGCTGCAGCCGTGACCGCATCGCGGCCAGCAACTCGGGACATCCGAGCAGCTCCGGGGCCTCGCCGACCGCACAGGGCAGCAGGTACGCGATGTCCTCAGAGGACAAACCGGCACCAAGCAAATGCCGGATCTGCTTCACCCGCAGCACGGCGCTCTCGCCGTACTCGCGGTAACCGTTCGCGCCCCGGTCTGCCTCCAGCAGACCCTGGGCCTCGTAGTAGCGCAACTGATGGGCGTTCACGCCCGTCCGACGGCTCAGGTCCCCGATCAGCATCGAACCCTCACTTGACCTTCACACCGGTATCAACGTTGACGATGCTGCCATGAACAGCAAAACCGATACACCCGTGACAGTCATCGGACTCGGACTGATGGGCCGAGCACTGGCCGGCGCGTTCCTGAAAGCCGGGCATCCCACGACCGTGTGGAACCGTACGACCTCCAAGGCCGACCAGCTGGTGGCCGACGGTGCACGGCTGGCGCCAACGGTTGGTGACGCGCTCCAGGCAGGTTCCCTGACGATCATCTGCGTCACCGACTACCAGGCCATGCACGAGCTGCTCGGCGCCAGCGACATCGAGCTGGACGGCAAGATGTTGATCAATCTGACCTCGGGCGACTCGGCCCAGGCCCGGGAAGCCGCCCAATGGGCCGAGCAGCGCGGCGCCCATTACCTGGACGGCGCGATCATGGCCGTCCCATCGGCGATCGGGACCGCCGAGGCGGTGATTCTGCACAGCGGGCCGCAGTCAGACTTCGAGGCGCACAAGTCAACGCTCGACGCGCTCGGCACCGTCACCTACCTTGGTGCGGACCATGGGCTGGCGTCCCTGTACGACGTGGCCGGCCTCGCCATGATGTGGAGCGTCCTGAACGCCTGGCTCCAGGGCACGGCCCTGCTCAGGACGGCCGGTGTGGACGCCGCAACGTATGCGCCGTTCGCGCAGCAGATCGCTTCCGTTGTGGCCGAATGGTTGCCTGGCTATGCCGAGCAGATCGACAGCGGCTCCTTCCCGGCCGAGGTGTCGGCCCTGGAGACCGACGCGCGGGCGATGGCACACCTGATCGAGGAGAGCGAGGCGGTCGGTGTCAACGCCGAACTGCCGAAGTTGATCAAGGCGATGGCCGACCGCTCGATCGCCGCCGGACACGGTGGGGAGCAGTATCCCGTGCTGATCGAAGAGTTCGGCAAACCCCGCAACGACTGACCGATCCCAATACCGGGATCTCAGCGGTCTCGGTGAAGACAACGCCGTGCAGGCTTCCTGGGAAACGATCATCTCTATCCTGGGAAGCGATCTTCTAGGGCTGCGACCCACCCCAGCTCACACCCACTCGTGAACACCCCCCCAGAGCCGTTCTTGAAACGGCTGGACTGAAGGTGACGGGATCCCGTCTGATCATCGCGATCGGGCGGGATCTTGTTGCTTCAGGGGTTCCGAATTGGGTTCGTCCTCGTTTGGGAGCTGCGGAGCAGGTGGCCGGGAAGGTCCAGGTGGTGTCAGATCGCTGGTCGAGGACCGAGTTCGCGTCGTTGGGCATGGCGAAGCCGACGCCGGGCTGGGTGTTGCGACAAAGTGATCTGAATTGCGGCTTATGGGATGGGTGGCGGCCTGCTCCGACCCGGGGAGCGGCATGCGGTCGTCCTGCTCTAAGTACGGCTCCCGCGCGGCGATCAACGCGGTGAGTTCTTGCGATGGTGTGCGGATGGCGGCGTCGTCCAGGCCGGTGGTGGCGGTGGCGAGTCGGCCGGGCGGCAGCGGGCAGGCCAGGGAGCCGTCGATGAGCAGGGCGCCGTGGGCGCTGCCCTGTACTCCGCGTTGGTCGACCTTGTAGTCGAGGGCGAGTCGGTAGCCGAGTTCGCGTGCGGGTTGTGCGAAGTGGGCGGGTTGCTGGTCGGTGTAGGCGCGGTCGACGACGGCGAAGGCGGTTGGGAGGCCGAGTGCGGCCAGGGGTTTGAGGGTGGTGATGGCGTTGGCGCCGATGCGTTTGTGCGGGGTGTCGAGGACCAGGCCGAGCGCCAGTTGCGGGAAGGGCGTGGAAAGCGAGCGGGTGCGGGCGGCGACGGTGAGGGTGGCGCTGTAGCCGTACTCGGGTGGGTCGTTCCCGGCCGAGTGGTGCCAGCCCGCGGTGATCTCGGTGGAGGCGATCAGTTCGCCGGTGGAGCGGCGAGTTCGGGGTGGGCGGGCGAAGACCGGGGCGGCGGTGGTGTCGATGCCGACGTCGCCGCGGAATCCTGCCAGGTAGCCGCGGCCTTTGCCCCAGCAGGCCGGGGTGAGCACGAGCGCGGTGACGATGTCTTGCAGCAGATCCCGCTTGCGTGCGTGGTCGGGATCGGTGTCTTGCCAGGCGGTGGCGAGCAGGTCGGCCTGGTGCTGGGGCAGGCGGGTGCGGCGATCGTGCCGGGCCGGATCGAGGAGGCTGGTGAGCCGGTCGAAGGCGCGGTAGAAACATCGACTGTCGGCCAGGCAGGCGTGCGGATCGTCGGGGTGCGGCCGGTCGGCGTCCAGCCCGAGGTGCTGCCGGGCGCTCGGGGACAGGCAGAAGGCGGCCAGCCGCCAGGCTTCGGCCAGGGTGGCTTTGCCGCTGTGGTGGATCGAGACCATCAGACAGACGAGCACCGCCCGGATCGGCACTCCCGCCGGTCCGGGGCGCGGGCCGAGCTCGGCGTCGATCAACGGCATGATGCCGGAGTCGTCCAGCAGCCGGGCGTAGTGGCTGGTGACGGCGTCGGGAATCTGTGCCGTTTGCTTGGTGGGAGGACGGGGTCGGGTGGCTCGGGCTCGGGTGGTGCGCGGCGGCCAGGCGCGTGGCTTCGCCGTACTCACATGGCGCGGCCGCGCAGCAGCGCGACCGCGGTGGGCTGGTCCAAGGCTGGGACGAAATGGTGGTAGCGGGCCAGCGCGGAGGCGCTCATCCCGGCCGCGGCGGCCACCACTCGCAAGTCGATTCGCGCGCTCAGCAACTCAACGATCCAGGAGGAGCGCAGCCGGCGCACCGACAAGGCGGGCAGGCCGCCGGTCGGCGGGTGCCGGGCCGTCCAGGAGCTGAACAGGTTCTTGGCGTGCCGGGCGGCGCGCCCGGGCCGGAAGACGAAGGCGTTGCCGGGCCGGTCTGCGGCGTGAACCAGCACGTCCTCCCAGGGCAGCGCGGCAGACGATCAACCGCTGTGTGTCGGGGACGGTGACCACGATCGCGCCGGAGCCCAGGCGGCGCAGATGTCTGGTCCGGACGGCGGCCACCTCCCCCGAGGTCAGACCGCAACCGAATGCGAGCGCCATCAACGCCAGCACGTCGGTGCGGGCCTGGCCGGGCAGGCGTTCGGCCCAGCCACGCAACCGGCCGAGCTGGACCGGCGAGTACGGCGGGCTGACCTTCTTGGGGGCTTTCATCGGCGGTGGCGCCTGCTCGCCGCGTTCCAGCCAGGCCAGCGTGGCGCGCATGTGCCGCAGCCAGCTGCGGTAGGTCTGCGCCGAACTCGGGGCCAGGTCAGTGCAGCCGGTCAGCACGAACGCGTCGATCGTCTCATGGCGCAGCCATACTTCCGGGTCATCCGGCAGGCCGGAGCGGTGACACCACACGGCCAGGCAGGTGGTCGCGGTGAGCAGCCGCTCGACGCGGTAGGGGGAGCGGTCGGCGCTGGCAGCGACCAGCATCCGCACCGTGTCGGCGACCTGCTCCCACTCCGGTGGTGGGACGCGAGGCCGATAGCGGGTGATCTTCGCCGATGTTTCCGGGTCGAGGGTCACACCCCACTCATAGTGGCAGGACAACCTGCCGTTACGTAGCGCGACGACTTCGACCGATAGGAGAACATTGTCATGGTCGGCGGACGAGCCCGCTCCACCGCGCCCCGGGACCTGGCCGGCAATCCGCAGGCCTGGCCCCATACGGACCTGGCCGGGCACCTGGCCGCCGCCGTCGTCCAGGCGATCGCCGCCACCCTCGCCGGTGAACTCGCCGCGCGCAAGCTGAGCCGACGCGGCCTGGCCACCCTGTCCGGGGTCAACCGGCAGTCCATCAACGACCTGCTCGCCGGGACCTCGTGGCCGGACGTGGCCACCATCGCCCTGCTGGAGGCCGCCCTTGCCCAGCGACTGTGGCCCACCGGTCCTCCGGGTGGTGGGGCTCGCTGATCGAGAACGCGGTTGTGGTTGGCGTGCGGGAGACATCATCGATCCTTTCCGCCTGCGCTTTCCGCCAAGGCAACAGCGGAGAGCAGGACGAAATCCGGGCTCGACGGGTCCCCCAAACGCGCATCGTGGATTACGCTCAGGAACGCGAGAGCCACCGTCAGTTAGTCCTGGAGGGCGCTCACGCAACCCGGGTGTCGCCGAGCTGAACCCTCGGCGACACCCAACTTCTTCACGGCACGGCCGTGATCAGGGATGGCTGATCAGTCAGCCTCCCGTTTCGGCGCATGCCCGTTGACGCCGGAAGCGATCGCGTAAAGACCGTCCTCTTCGCGTCGCAACCACCCGTCGGTCACCAGCCGCTGAAGGCGGGACCGCATTCCCTCCACCTGGGAACGGGTGTCCGGCCTGGCCAGCGCCTGCACCGTCGGTGATGACGGTCTTGGCCCGGCTGCCGTTGCAGCTGTTGCCGCTGTCGCTGCCGGAGCGTTCGTGCTTGTCATAGCCGAGACAGCTCCCGATCTGTCGAGTTCTCCGGCTTCTTACGCGCCACCGCGGCGTCCTCCAGGTCGATCTCCGTCGATGCCTGGATCACCGTACTCATCAGTGCGTTCTCCTTGATCAGGAGTTACACCGAAGACCGTACAGTCCCAACGGCAAAGCACTGGCAGTCACTAGTGAGGGCGAGATCCAGGTGGGTCAGTCGAGGACAGGCGTCTCACAACCTCTCCTCAACAGTGAGGCTGTGGCGAGTGCATCTGTGCGTTAAACCATCCAGCGCAAGGATTGGCTGTGGGGGCCGGTATAAGCGAGCGACTGCCCGTCCAGGGCAAGAACAAAGGCAGACTCACCCTCAAGCGCCGGAGCGGGCAGGTGGCGGTCCACGTTCCTTTGCGCTTCCGGTCACGATCTTCCGTTTTGGTGGTCACGTCGGTTTTGCGTTCGAGCGCGCTCGAAGTCCTAGCGTTGCCGCCATGACGACACAGACCTGGATCATCACTGGCGCGTCCCGCGGGTTCGGACGCGCACTGGCGGAGTCGGCGCTCGCGGCGGGCGACCACGTGGTGGCGGCGGTGCGCCGGCCCGAGAGTGTGGCCGATCTGGAGGCCAAGTACCCGGACAACTGCCTGATCGCGAAGTTCGATGCCCGGGACATCGCCGCGGCCACGGACCTCGTGCGCGACACCCTCGACCGCTTCGGTCAGCTCGATGTGCTGGTCAACAACGCGGGCCGGGCCGTGGTCGGAGCGGTCGAGGAGGTCAGCGACGCGCAGTTGCGCGAGTTGATGGATCTGCACCTGTTCGGCCCCGCCGCGCTCGTCCGGGCGGCGCTGCCCACGATGCGTGAGCGGGGCACCGGGACGATCGTGCAGATGAGCAGCCAGGGTGGGCGGACGTCGTTCCCCGGCGTGTCGGCGTACTCCGCGTCGAAGTTCGCCCTCGAAGGCTGGTCCGAGGCCCTGGCCGGGGAGGTCGCGCCGTTCGGGATCCGGGTGATGCTCGTCGAGCCCAGCCGGTTCAGGACTGGCTTCAACGGGGGCGACGTGCTCGAGTTCGTCGAGCCGTCGGCGACCTACCGTGACTTGCTCGCCAACGTCCGTGCGGACATGGCCGGGACCGACGGCCGCCAGGAAGGTGACCCGGCGCGGGCTGCCGAGATCATCGTGTCCCTCGCGCACGGGGACGAGGTGCCGCTGCGACTGCCGCTCGGGCGCGAGGCGGTCGAGCGTATCTCGCGTGCCTACCGGCGCGGCCTGGACGAGGTCGAGCAGTGGGCCGAGACCGCCCGCAGCGCCGACTTCGAGGGTGTCTCTGCATCGGTACGGCCCATCTAGGCTCGTGGTCATGGCCACCGACGATCTGATGACCAGGGCGCTCGAAGCGCTTGGGGACGACGGTCCGTTGTCGGTCGAGGCGATCCACCGCCTCGCCGACCTGGCCGATCTGCCCGAGACGATGACGATCGCCGAGGTTGCCGACCTCCTCGACATCTCGCCCCACACGCTGCGCTATTACGAGCGGGCCGGGCTGGTCGAGGTGGCCCGCGACGGTAATGGTCATCGCGTCTACGACGCCGAAGCGGTTCGGCGCCTGGTGTTCCTCACCCGGATGCGGCTGTCCGGTATGCCGATGCGTGACCTGCAGCACTACATCTCGCTCGTCGATGCCGGAGGGCACACGGTGCCGGAGCGGCTCGATGTGCTGGTCGAACATCGCGACACCATCCGCCGCCGGATCCGTGAGCTGACCCTTTCCCTCACGGCGGTCGAATACAAGATCGCCACGTACGGGGGCTCGACCGGGCCGGACGTTCAGGCCCTCGGCACCACCACCGGTACCGACCGCACGGCGCTGCTGGACGAGCCGCTGCGACGGGCACTCCCGGCAGAGTGAGGGACGCCGACGCTCGCCGGGCTGCTAGCGGTAGTCCGGCCTCCCTCCAATCTCCGGCCACAGCCCCTGCGGGAAACGATCACTTCCCCGCTGGGAAACGATCTTCAAGGCCTCGCATTCTCCAAGCTCAACTGCACTCGTGAACTCCCCACCCAGGTCAAAGG